>NZ_CAXSQB010000008.1:33955-107290 GCF_964239415.1 Clostridium sp. ATCC BAA-442
CGCCCGGGATGGGCGGGCGCGCCGTGCATTACTGATACAGTTCGGGGTAGAGATGCTGCGCGAAGTCCAGAACGCCGTCCAGGGTACGCATGCCGCTGCAGTAGACATTGTTCAGGTTGATGGCGAACACCCGGCCGTTCTTCACTGCATCCAGACTAGCAAATGCAGGGTTCTCGGTGATCAGCTCCACCACCTGCTCTCCGGCATAATCGGTATCATTCACGGTATAGCCGTTGTACCAGACCATGAAGATGGCGTCAGGGTTGGCGGCAATCAGATCCTCGGCGCTGATGTTGCCGTTGTCACCATGCTTGCCCACGGCCAGCTCAGCGCCGCCGGAGGTGGCCACGTTTCCGCCCAGGGTGTCCTCTCCATAGACGCGGTAGGTACCGCCCTCGTCCTCCAGAACTGCTACGGTCAGGCGATCCTTGTCCGCCAGATAGGTAGAAATATTGTCCAGCTCTCCCTGGATCTCGGCCACCAGCGCCTCGGCCCGGTCCTGCACGTCGAAGATCATGCCCAGGGTCAGAATGTCCTGACACTCGTCGGCCACGGTCTGCTGGTAGGTACCGGAACCGCCGCGGCAGCCGCTGTTCAGCGCCATATAGGTGCCCACGCTGCGCTCGTGCCAGAAGTCCACATCGCCCAGGCGTTTGTCGGAGAAGGTGGAGTACCAGGCGGCGATGAAGTCGGGCTCCAGGGCCAGCAGATCCTCCTTGCTCAGCACGCCTGTGTCCTCGTGGTAATCAATTTTTGCAAACTCGCCGGCTAGCGCGGGGTCAATCTCACCGTCCATTCCGCTGGCGGCCACGATGCGGTCGGCCAGCCCCAGAGACAGCAGAATCTCAATATTGTCCTGGGCGTAGGCGTATACCCGCTCAGGGGCCTTTGCAAAGGTATACTCTACCGGCTCTTTGTTGTAGTTATAGGTGGTGATGGTGAGGGGATACTCGGTGCGCTTGGCCCCCTCTTCATCGACAGAGGGTGTGCTGCTGGTCTGTACCAGGTTTTCAGAGGGGGTGGCGGAGGGGGTGGTGTCCGCCGGGGTACTGGCGGAGCAGGCCGCCAGGGACGCGGTCAGCGTCAGGGCCATCAGGGCCGACAGGGTTTTCTTTCCAACATGCATAATTGGGCTCTCCTTTCCGTTTTTCGAGTGCGCTATGTACTGCCGCTTTAGAACGCAAACAGCCTGCTTTCCATCGAAAGCAGGCTGCTGAAGCTGCCCACGGTATGTGAGCAGTTTCAGACAGAGTTCTTTCTGCGGAAGATACCCGTCTGTCTCCTGATCAAGCAGGTTTCCTGGCTTACGGCTCGACGCGCGCTGCACCTTCTCACCGCGCATTGTCTGCACGGCAATGGTATCTGCAGCTTGCTCCCCGTTTACAGTGACCGGATCGCTCGGGAGTTTCACCCGATTCCCTTTTACCCCAACCGCAGTTGGGCACTTGACAGGTTATTCCATTGTCTTATGAGCGATTTATTTTACTGCAAGTCTCTTTTTTTGTCAATACCAGTCAGTTGATATGTTCCCCATAGAGCAGACAGGCAGAGAAAAATCTGGACGGCAGCCTATAGGACAGCTGAGCTTTGCCGTTTGAATCTCAGAGGCAGCCGATGCAGTTCATCTCTCCGGGCACGCCCACTGCGTCCGCCCTGCACTGCCTGCAGTGGGTGAACTGGGGGATATGGACACGGGCCTTGGCGCGCAGCGCATCCAGGAGCGCTTGGCTGGGGGGCTCGTTGTCCCGAAAGCCGGCTTGGGGAATGAGCGGCATGAGGTTCATGACGGCGGCTCCCGCACGGGCGGCCCAACAGGCGATTTCCTCAATCTCCCCGGTGTTGAAGCCGGGGATGACGACGGTGTTGATTTTCACCGTAAGTCCGGCTTCTGCGGCCTTGGCCACGCCCTCCTGTTGAGCGGAGAGAAAGGCTGCCATGGCTCCGGCATCCGCGCTGCCGCCCACCGTCCGGTAGACGTGCCCGGCACAGACGACGGAGCGGGTATTGACAGTGACCGTCAGGGTGGAAACCCCGCAGTCCAGCAGTTCGGGCAAAGCATCAGACAGAACCAGCCCGTTGGTGCTCAGGCAGAGCAGGAGTCCGGGAAAGCGGGAACGAACCAGTCGGAGGGTCTCCAGGGTGGCGGGGTTGGCCAGGGGCTCGCCGGGCCCCGCCACCCCCGCCACCCGCAGACGGCTGTCCAGGCGCAGGGCGCGCTCCACGCGGTCCAGGGCAGCCTCGGGGGAGATGACCTCCGAAGTGACGCCGGGCCGGGACTCGTTGGCGCAGTCATAGCGGCGGTCGCAGTAGCCGCACCGGATGTTGCACCTGGGGGCCACGGGCAGATGAATCCGGCCATAGCGGAAGTGGGCCTGGGCGGAGAGGCAGGGGTGCTCAGCCGGAATCAAAGCGGGGCCGCCTTCCGGCAGAGCGCTTCCAGCCCGTCGTCGCTCATCGGCTCCGGGATGCAGCCGCCGCGGTTGTCCAGGAGGACGGACGCCAGGGCGCGGAACGCCTGGGCGGGCGCGCTGTCCGGCGCGCTGTCCACCACGGTTTGGCGCTCCAGCTCGGCCTGGCCGATGAGGGGACTCATGGGAATTTTTCCCGCCACCGTGGTGCCCAGCTCCGTCGCAAAGGCTTGGAGCAGGCCGTCGTTGTCCACGCTGCTGCGGCCGTTGTGTATAATTCCGGCCAGTCGGATTCTACCGCTCTGGGCGTATTTGCGGATACCCCGGCAGATGTTGTTTGCGGCGTAGAGTGCCATGAAGTCGCTGGTGGTGACGAGATACACCTCGTCGGCCACCTGCTCCCGCAGCGGCATGCTGAACCCGCCGCAGACCACGTCCCCCAGCACGTCGTAGAGCACCACATCCCGGTCATCCAGCAGGCCGCGGCTGCGGATCTCCTCCATGGCCACGATAATACCCCGCCCGGCGCAGCCGGTGCCCGGCTCCGGCCCGCCCGCCTCGATGCAGCGGACGCCCCGGCTGTCCGTGAAGGCGATCTCCCCGGAGGCGCCGGTCTTGAGCTGGTCGAGAACGGTGGGGATGCGCCGCCCCATCAGGCCCCGGGTGGAGTCCGCCTTGGGGTCGCAGCCCACTACCGCCACCCGTTTCCCGGCCTGGGCCATGGCCGCCGCCAGGTTGGACACGGCGGTGGACTTCCCGATGCCCCCTTTTCCATAGACGCAGATGCGTTTCACTGATAGAGCGCCCCTTTCAAGATGCGGCCGTTCATGATGCCGCGGAAGATGTCCTCCAGAAGATGGAGGGTTCCCAGCCCGCCCAGGTGGGGGCGGGGGGTCAGACAGACCTCATCAAACACCGGGTAATCCACGCGGATCAGCGGAATTTCCAGCTCGTCGGCACCGTCCTGCTCAAAGGAGGAGCCAAACAGAAGCGCCGCCTCGGAGCCGCGCAGCTCCCGGTAGAAGTCCTCCTGGTCGGAGAGCTCCTCCCGGCGGGCAAAGCACACCACCTCCATCCCCAGCTCCTGCTCCAGAAAGCGCCGCAGACCGTCGGCCCGCGGCCCCGAGGCGAGGATCGCAGCCGGCATGCCGTAGAGGGCCTGTAAATAGCGGTAGGCTTTTCCAGCTCCCTCTGCAATCTGACGGTCCAGCTCCGCCCGGGCCTGATGATAATCCAGACCGAAGCGGCGCTCCAGCCGACTCCAGAGATCGTCCGCGCCGGCGGCGCCATAGGGGTAATCAAGTTCCTCCCACGGTATGCCGAAGTACTCCTTCATGGCTTGCGCCAGCTCACGCCCCTTTCCACGGAGCACCAGGTTCACATCGGCATAGGGTGCGCGGCGCACTTCCTCCAGCGTACAGCGGGAGAGCACGGCGCCTAGTGCGGCCTGGGGGGCGAGCATAGCCCGGAGGGCCTCAACATCGTCGGCGGCGTGGGGGTCATCCATCCCGAGCCCGATCAGATTAACCAGGGGACGGGGATCAGAACGGGGATAGGGCCGGGGATAAGGCCGGGGGACCGGGGGCTTCATCAGCGGGAGCAGTGCCAGCCATCCAGCCTCCAGCCCGCGAGCCGCATCCCCACGGAAGCCTGCCGCCTCCACATGGAGCAGCGGCGCCTCATGGGGGATGCGGGCTAAGACGGCGGGGATATCGTCCCCAATCATCTCACTCACACAGCCGCTGACCACAAACAGGACGGACGGTTGGAAGAGCTCCAGCGCGGAGCGGACGGCCCGCTCCAGAGAAGCCTCGCCGCTGAACACCACGTCGCTGTCGCTGATGACGGTGCAGGTCTGCCGGATATCCCGCATATCCTGGGCAACGTGGAGGGACATGGAGCCAAAATTGCAGCCCACCACGGAGTGGAGCAGAACAATGCCGTCCTGAATTCCACCCAAAGCCTGATAGGCTCCAAAGAGCTTGCAGCCGCTGGCCGGCCTCATACGGAATCCCCCTTTCGATTGAGCCACATTCTGGACCACATTTCCTTGGCGGCCAGATTAGACTGATTACAGTACAGTGGGTAATGGCGGCTTTGGAAGGGCATTTTCCCCAGCAGAAGACTGCTGCGCTCCGTCCCGTGCTCCAGGCGGCGGCACATCCTACGCACCGTGCGGACATAGGAGGGAAAGGAGAGGGAGGTGGTTTCGTTGACCGCGGGGATCAGCGGCGCGCCCATCCCCTCCAAGGTGAAGTCGCCGGTGCCCACCACCACATCCGCCTCTGCGAAGATTCCGCGCAGCGTCTCCTCTGCCGGGTTCAGGAGGAGCTGTGTCTCCGGGCTGTAGAGGGCGGCGGCCTCCCGTACCCGGGCCAGCAGGCTGTCCTCCAGCGCGGGGGTGACATTCAGGTTTTTACGGCTCTCCGGGGTCAGGATGACACAGAGATGGGAGACCGACAGGCCATAGTCCCGCACATAGGATTTGAGCTCGAAGGGAGCCTGCTGGATGCTGCGGCTGACGAGAACCGCCCGGGCCTGCCCCAGGCGGCGGCGGGCCTCCGCCGTCTCCTCCAGGGCCTGGGCCCGCGCCGCCAGGACGACGGGCTCCACCGCCGCCTCCATGCGGAGGGCCTGTCCAATGTCCCGGTAAAAGGTGCAGATTCCATCCAGTCCGGCGTAGCGTCCCGCGCCGCCGATGTGAAGGTATGCGGTTCCGAATTTCTCCCGCATGCGTCTGGCCCAGCGAACCCGCTTGACCAGATTCAGTTCCGCGGCCGGGGCGTGTACCAGAGAGGAGAGGGGGGCGCTGGGGATCCACGTGTTCACCTGAATCCCGCAGCCGTTCAAAAAGACCTCCAGCTCCCGCAGGGCGGCCTTTCCCTCGCTCCCCCAGCCCACCGTCTCGATGTTGATGCTGTGCGGGATCTGAGCGGACGGCTCCATCACCTGCTCCACCAGGGCGTAGAGCGCCTCGGTGAAGCCGCAGCCCTTTAGCTCCATCTCCAGCCGGTTGTCGCCGGTGATGGTCTGGTGGGCCAGCTCTTTCAGACGGTTCCGGGTGTAGTTTTTGTCCCGGTGGGAGAAGAGCTCCGACTGGACGCCCACTACCGAAATACCCTCCCGCCGCAGCTCGGCGCATACGGAGCGCACATCTTCGTTCAGAATGTCGCTGATCGGGGAGGGGATCACCATGATGAGCCCGGGGCGGTAGCGGCTCCAGGCGTCCCGTATGGCCTGGCGGAGCTTCTCCTCCCCGCCGCAGATGATGTCCCGCTCCTCCAGATTGGAGGTCAGCACGCTGTAAAAGGGCTGGTGCCGACGCCGGGCGGAATAGCGGTAGTGAAACCCACAGCCCCGCGGGCTGTGGAGGAGCGGAAGCACCTCCTGCATTTCCCCCACCGCCCCCACGCTGCCGGAGATCTTCCCGTTTACACCAAAGGTGTGCAGCAGGCCGGAGGGGTACATCGCGGTCATCAGATCTTCAAAAAAAGGCTGTCGCATGCGCATTTCTCCTCTCTGCCCGGAGAAAGCAAAATCGCCGGCCCCGCGTATTCTGACGCGGAGCCGGCTTGCAGACAGGCGCACCGGCAGGGCCGGCGGCCTGTGGAGCAGCTTTCACCGGAAGCGTCCCCACAAATTCAGCAAGCAGGTTTCCTGGCTTGCGGCTCGTCACGTGCTGCGCCTTCTCACATGTGAAACATGCAATGGCGATCTGCAGCCCGCTCCCCGCTTACAGTGACCGGATCGCTCGGGAGTTGCACCCGATTCCCTCTAACCAGACGGAGTCTGGCCACTTGCTGAAAACGTATATGAAGGAATTATAGCACAGCCCGGCCGGAAAGAAAAGGGGGGTGATCTCCTGTGACTGCTCTCAACGCGAGATTTCTTATACTTGATTGGTTCGCCCGTTACAGGCGGCGAAGAGCAGATGCGGCGGTGAGCCGGTGGGAATGGAATGTGCCTGTTGCCGCTAGGCTCCGTAAGTGGAGAGCATTCGGCGCAGTTAGACACATATTGACAGGCCTTGGACGGCGGTGTATACTGAATCCATAATTTCATATAGCAGGATATGGTGATACGTTTGTATTGAAAAGGGAACGCAGTGCAAGTCTGCGACAGCTCCCGCTGCTGTAACAGGGACGGCCCGCTTAATACCACTGGGAAACCGGGAAGGTGAGCGAAGCCGGATGATCTGGAGTCAGAAGACCTGCCATGTCTATCGGATTCTATTCTTTCGGCGAGGGAGAATTGGATGCTGCCGCGGTGGATATCGCGGTCATTGGGGCATTAACTGGGCATCGCTGGGGACGGCGGTGCCCTTTTTGCATATCCAGGACAAAGAGCATTCCTGTTTTCTAACGACAAAACAGGAATGCTCTTTCATTATAAGACCAAAGCAGGGGACCGTCCCTGTTTTGAATAGAAATTTAAGAGAAGGAAAGAAGGAACATGTATGAAACGACTGGCATCCCTTCTGCTGGCCAGCGCTCTTGCGCTGACCGCAGCCGGCTGCGCGGGACAGAACCCGGCGGCTTCCACCCAAAGCGGCCCGCCGGAAGCGGTGGAGAGCGGCAAGTCCTCCGTTGCCTATGTGGAGGAACTGCGCATCGGTACCACCGCCGCCATTGACGGCGCCAACGTTATGACGGAAAACGGTATCTTCGGCAAGCTCAACTACAACGCGGTGGTCACCGCTCCCTTTGTAGTCACCGATGAGAATGGCAAGGTTCAGCCCTTTTTCATGACGGGCTGGGAGCTGAGCGGCGACTTGAATACCATTACCGCCACCTTTGCCACAGATCAGGGCCTCACCTGGCACGACGGTGAACCTGTGACCATGGATGACGTGGTGTTTACCTTCCAATATCTGATCGACCGCAAGTCCAGCTATTGCAGCGGCCTGACAGGGGTGGAGGCGGTGAATGAGACCACGGCCACCCTGACGCTGACCGACGGCAAGGCCTTCACCATGCTCAACAGCATGGCTAACTTCGTCACCCTTCGGCCGGAGCATGTGTGGTCCAAGGTGGAGGGCGAATACGCCGAGTACACCGGCGAGGACGCCGCTATCGGCTGCGGCCCCTACAAGCTCACAGGCGTGGACGAGGAGGCCCAGAGCATGACCCTAGAGGCGGTGTCGGATACCTACATGGGACAGGAGCTGACCGTGCGCAAGCTGACCGTGCGCACCTACGACAGCCACGACGCCCTGGTGATGGCCCTGCGCAGCGGGGAGGTGGACGCCATGTACGACTACTCCAACTCCCTGAACGCCACCATGGTGGACTCCATCACCGGAGTGGAGGGGCTGGATCCCGGCATGAGCGACAACCCCGGCAACTATCAACTGGTGTTCGGCTTCAACGAGCAGCCCACCGACGACCTGATCTTCCGCAAGGCCGTGCGGGCCGCGTTGGACTACGAGCTGCTCCGCGTCACCATCGGAGGGGAGGACGGCCAGATCCCCCACGCCGGTATCGTGGCGCCCCCCAATAAGGGCTTTGACGGCTCGCTGCCCGAGCTGGCTCAGGACGTGGACGAAGCCAACGCCCTGCTGGATGAGGGCGGTTATGTGGATGCTGACGGCGACGGCTGGCGGGATATGCCCGACAGCAGCGAGCTGAATGTCCTCATTACTCCCCAGTACAACAAGACCCGTCAGGCCCTCTATCTGCGCATCGCCGAAGTGCTCAAGACCAATCTGGAGGCCGTGGGCGTGCAGACTACCATGGACGAGGAGAGCGTGCGCAACTCCGACCACGCCACCGAGGTCCGCAAGCAGGGCACCTATGAGCTCTACATCGGCTATACCTCTCCCGGCGTGGCCATGTATGACACCGCCTTCATGTACATGATCGGGGATAACGACAACAACCGCTGGGGCACCTGCCTGCTCCCGGAGTTTGTCGCCGCCTATGAGGCCAAGAAGACCGCCGGCAGCTACGAGGCGTACAACGCCGCCATGAAGGAGCTGCAAGCGCTTGCCGATGAACAGGTGGTGGGACTGGCTCTGTGCTGGGACAAGGCCTACTTCCCCTACCGTACCGACCACTATGAGGGCTGGACCAATTTCCCCGGCTGGGGCGTGATCAACTACAAGACCTGGTTCTCCACCCGGCCCGCAGTCTAATAGACGCGGTATGAAAGGAGCGGTTTTCAAATGAAAAAGCAAGCCCTTTCCCTGTTTTTAGCCGGCGCGCTGGCGCTGAGCCTGTTCGGCTGCTCTGCGCAGCCGGCGGCGGAGAGCGCACCTCAGAGCTCTCCTGCCGAAACGGCGGGCAGCTCCTCCGCCGGCGTGGTGGAGGAGCTGCACCTCGGGACCACCGCCGCAAACGACACCTTTACCACCTTTGTGGAGAGCGGCGCATTTGGAAAGATGTGCTATAACTCCTTTGTGACAGCGCCCTTCTGGCAGACGGGGCCCAACGGCGAGGTAGAGCCATTCCTTGTTGCAGATTGGACGGTCAGTGAAGACTCCACTACCATCACCTGTGACTTGGCGCTGGACCAGGGCATCACCTGGCATGATGGGGAGCCCCTGACCATGGACGATGTGCTGTTTACCTTCGATTATAACATCAATGTGCGCAAATCCAGTTACGGCTCCTATGTGGACCATGCTGAGCAGGTGGACGAGGACACCATCAAGGTGGTTTTGAAGGAACCCGGTGCCTACCAGTGGCTCAAGCTGGTGGCTGGCTATTTCTACGTCCAGCCGAAGCACATTTGGGAGAACATTGACGCCCCCAAGGACTACCGTGGGGAGGATGCTGTCATCGGCTGCGGCCCCTACCGCTTTGTCAGCTTGGACGAGGATGCTCAGACCAGCTACTACGAGGCCGTAAGCGACACCTATCTGGGCCGCGAGGTGACGGTAAAGAAGGTTTCACTCCGGTCCTTTGACAGCAATGATGCTTTGGTCATGGCTCTGCGCAATGGCGAAATTGACGCCATGTATAGCTATGCCAGTCCCATCCCGGCCACTATGGCATCCTCCATCACGGGTGTGGAGCACGTGGAGCCCGGTATGAGTGACAATACGGGCAGCTATATGATCATGTTCGGTTTCCGGAAAGGGCCTACGGACGACCTGAACTTCCGAAAAGCAGTCACGCTTTCCCTGGACTACGAGCTGCTGGCCGACGCCATCGGCGGTGAGGATGCCCAGGTACCCGGGGTGGGGGTCATTGCGCCGCCGAATCTCGGCTATGATGAGACGCTGCCCAAGCTGGAACAGAATCTGGAGGCAGCGAAGGCCGCTCTGGATGAAGGCGGCTACCTGGATGTGGACGGAGACGGCTACCGGGAGATGCCGGACGGCAGCCCCATGGATATTCTGGTTTCCCCCCAGAACAGTAGCACACGCCGCGAGATCTACCTGCGGATTGCAGAGGTCATGGTTCAAAACCTGGATGCCATTGGGGTTAAGGCCCATGTGGACGAGCAGAGCATTACCAATGAGGAATATGAGGATCAGCTCTGCAAGGAGGGAACCTACCAGATCTTTATCTGCTACTGCACTTCCGGAATGGCGTCTCAGACCTCCTGCTATTATTACTTTATTGACAATACCCTGGATGGCAATTGGGGCACCTGTGATCTGCCGGAGTTTGTAGAGGCGTATGAGACCAGGCGGCAGGCGTCTGATGAGAAGGCCTACATTGAGGGAACCAAGCTCCTTCAGCAGATCAATGCGGAGCAGTACATCGGGGAAGCCCTCTGCTGGGACAAGGCGTACTTTCCCTACCGCACGGACAAATACGAGGGGTGGACGAACTATCCCGGCTGGGGCGTGATCAACTGCGAGACCTGGTATAGCCTGCGCCCCGTTCGTTAAGCGGCATCTGAATATGAAAGGAGTATTTTCCGCATGAAAAAACAAGTGCTTTCCCTGCTCCTGGCCGGGGCCTTGACGCTGGGGCTATTTGGCTGCTCCGCGCAGACGCCGGAGGAGAGCGGAGTACCCCAGAGCGCTCCGGCGCAGACGGAGGGGACGGCCTCCGCCGGCGTGGTGGAGGAGCTGAAGATCGGCATCTGCAAGGAGGTCACTCCACGGACGCTGGCCTCGGAGAGCGGCTCCTTCGGCCGCATGAACTACAATGCCTTCTGCGCCGGAACCTGGCTGGTGCGGGATGAGAATAACGAGATGCAGCCCAACCTGATGACCTCCTGGGAGATTCTGGACAAGGGCAGCACCATCCGGGCTACCTTTGCCACGGATCAGGGAATTACGTGGCATGATGGAGAGCCATTTACGATTGACGATGTCATCTTTACGGTCGATTTGATGAACAACAAACTCAAGTCTGGCTATCTCTCCAAGATCACTGGCGTGGAGAAGGTAGACGATACCACCGTGGACTTCCAGGTGGCCGATGGGGCGGCCTATTTCACCCTGGGGAACTCCGCCGTCTTTGTGCGTATGTATCCCAAGCACATCTGGGAAGGAATCGAGGATCCCTCCGGCTACACCGGCGAGGATGCTGTCATCGGCTGCGGCCCCTATAAGCTTGTCCAGGTGGATGAGGAGGCGCAGACCATGCACTATGAGGCGGTTGGGGAGACCTACATGGGCCGCGCCCTGACGGTACGCAGCGTGACGGTGCGCAGCTACGACTCCCAGGATGCCCTGGTGATGGCCCTGCGCACCGGGGAAGTGGACGCCATGTACGACTACTCCAACCCGATTTCGCCCACCATGCTGCCCTCCATCTCGGGTGTGGATGGGGTAGACCCCGGAAGGGGGATGAACATGGGCCTGTTCGAGATCCTCTTCGGCTTTCAGAAACAGCCCACCGATGATTTGGAGTTCCGCAGAGCGGTGCGCTATGCCCTGAACTATGAGCTGCTGGCCACCACCATCGGCGGTGAGGACGGGCAGGTACCCGGCGAGGGCATCATCTCCCCCGCGGGTATTGGCTACGACGACAGCCTGCCCAAGCTGGTGCAGGATCAGGAGCAGGCCAAGGCGATTCTGGAGGCAGCAGGGTATGTAGACACCGACGGCGACGGCTGGCGGGAGCGGCCCGACGGAACCCCTATGGATGTATTGGTCACACCCCAGTACAATGCTACCAAGGCGGCGCTATACCAGCGCATTGCTGAGATTATCGTTACCAATCTGGGGGAGGTTGGCGTCAAGTGCACCCTGGATGAGGAGAGTATCCGCAATTCCGACCACGAGCAGCAGCTCCGGGATGACGGGGCCTATGAGATCTACATCTGTTATGCTACCCAGGGCGTATCCTTCTATAAGACGCCATTCCTGTATATGTTCAATGACGATCTGAGCATGTGGGGCACCTGCGATCTGGAGGACTTCGACCAGGCCTACAACGATATGCTCAACGCCCAGGGGGATGAGGACTATGTGGCCAAGGTAAAAGAGCTGCAGAGGATTGCCTCGGAGGAGGTCATCGGCATTGCCCTGTGCTGGGATACCGCCTACTACCCCTACCGCACCGACAAATACGAGGGATGGACGAACTTCCCCGGCTGGGGCGTCATCAACTGCGAGACCTGGTACAATCTGCATCCGATCGGCTGAGCAAGGGCCGGGAGCAGGGGCGGCGGAGACGTGCGCCCCTGCTCTGTATATAAAAAGGAAGGGGGTACGCTATTTGTGCTTTGCGAGTCTGGGAAAACGCCTGGTGGAGGCTGTTTTTATCATCTTCTGTATCATAACCATCAATTTCATCCTCATCCGGTTTATGCCTGGCGACCCGGTGGTACACATTATCGGTGAGGACGAGTATCTCCGTCTGGAGGCGGAGGCGCCGGAGGTGATTGAGGAGGTCCGGCGGGAGTATGGATTGGACAAGCCCCTTCCGGTCCAGTACATAACCTATCTCAACAAGACGCTGCACCTGGACTTCGGGAATTCCTACCGTACCAAGCTGCCGGTGCTGGAGACGGTTTTGTTCCGCATGCGCTGGACGCTGCTGCTCACCATACCCGCCATTGTGCTCTCCTCCGTACTGGGCGGAGGGCTGGGCCTGCGGGCGGGGTGGAAAAAGGGCGGCCTGCTGGACACCATCGCCTCACCCATTATGCTCTTTCTGAATACCATTCCAACCAACTGCATGGCGATTCTGTTTCTGATGGTATTTGCGTTCCAGATGGGGCTGTTTCCCATCAGCGGCATTACCTCCGGCGGCCTGTCGGGGCTGGAAAAGGCAGTGGATATCCTGTGGCACATGGCCCTGCCCCTGATGATCCTGGTGATCCTGCGCACGGCCTCCTATTACATGCTGATGAAGAGTACAGTGCAGACCATTCGGGATGAGGAGTATATCACGGTGGCCCGGGGAAAGGGGTTCTCTCAGGGACAGGTGCTCCGCCGCCACGTACTGAAAAACGCCCTTTGCCCTTACCTGACCTCCGTATGCATGCAATTCGGCCATATTCTGGGCGGCTCCATGCTGGTGGAGGTGGTGTTCTCCTGGAAGGGGATGGGCACCCTCATTTACGACGCGGTCAACACCAAGGATTTTCCAATCCTGCAGACCTGCTTTTTGTTTATCGGTATCTGTGTGGTGGCCTTTAATCTGCTGGCGGACGTGCTGAATATGCTCATTGATCCCCGGCTGAGGGAGGAGGACCGCCATGCGTAAGAAATTAAACGGCCGGGTGCTGGCGGGATTGGTCATTCTGAGCGTGGTGCTGCTGGTGGCCCTGCTGGCGCCGGTGCTCGCCCCTCACGATCCCTACGAGCTGGGCGTACCCTACCTGCGCCCCTCCGCGGAGCACCCCCTGGGGACCAACGACATTGGGCAGGATATCCTCAGCGAGCTGATTTACGGTACCCGCATCTCCCTGCTCATTGGCGTAGTCTCGGCTTTGGCGGTGACAGTAGTGGGCACAGCCCTGGGGATCCTCTCCGGCTATTTAGGCGGATGGACGGACCAGATCATCATGCAGGTGACCAACGTGGCCATGGCGCTGCCCTCTCTGCCTCTGACCATCATTCTGGTGGCCTTTCTGGATGCCAGCGTGTGGAACATCATCCTGGCCATCTGCATCACCGCCTGGACCTCTACGGCCCGCATCATCCGCAGCCGGGTGCAGCAGCTCAAGGCTCTGCCTTTTATACAGATTGAGCGCACCATGGGAGCCAGCGGCCCCTATATCATGATACGGCATATTCTGCCCAACCTGGGAGAAATCGTGTTCATCCGTGCCGTCCTGTCGGTGGGCAGCGCCATGCTTACCGAGGCCAGCCTCAGCTTTCTGGGTCTGGGTGTAATCGGCCAGAAGAGCTGGGGCGGCATCCTCCATTATGCCTTTTTCCGCAACGGAATCATCAACGGCTCCTATTGGTGGTATGTGCCGCCCATCCTGTGCATCTCGGTCTCCGTGCTTGGGTTTATGCTGCTGAGCTATTACGGTGAGGGCCCTGCGCGGGGAAGAGGCAGAAAGGAGGAAGCCAATGCTGGAAATTGAGGGGGTTTCCATCCGCTTCGGTGACAACCCTGAGGCGGTGAGCGATACGACATTTACGGTAGGCGACGGCGACCGTCTGGCGGTGGTGGGGGAAACGGGCAGCGGAAAGAGCGTCCTGCTGTTGGCCGCACTGGGGCTGCTACCCGCCTCAGCCCGGGTCACCGGCTCTATCCGCCTCAACGGCCGCGAGTTGTTGGGCTGCCGGGAGCGGGAGTTCAACCAGATCCGGGGAAAAGAGATCGCCTATATTCCGCAGGGAAGCGGGAATGGGCTCAATCCACTCTATACCGTGGGCCGCCAGCTTTGCGAGGCCATTCGAAAGCATCAGCCCTGTACCCGGAGAGAAGCGCTGGTTCAGGCGGCCGCGCTGTTGGAGTCCTTTGGGCTGGAGCATGGCGCGGCTCTGTGCCGCAGCTATCCTTTTCAGCTCTCCGGCGGTATGCGCCAGCGGGTACTGATCGCCATGGGGATCGCCGCCGGGGCGGATCTGGTTCTGGCGGATGAACCTACCAAGGGGCTGGACCGCCGGCGCATCGCCTTGGTGGAGGATGCCTTCCAACGGCTGGGGGAGCGCACCCTGCTCTGCGTCACCCACGATCTCCGTTTTGCACACGCCATCTCCTCCCGGGTGGTGGTTATGTACGCCTCCCAGCAGATCGAGAGCGGCGACAGCCCCTCCTTTTTTGCCGAGCCCCTGCACCCCTACTCCAGGGCCATGCTGGAGGCTTTGCCGGAGAACGGCCTGCGCGCCAATATGGGCTTTGCGCCGCCCCGGCAGGACGTTGACGCCCAGAGCGTCTGCCACTTTTACGGCCGGTGCCCATGGCGCTCGGAGCGCTGCCGGAAGGCGCCGCCGCTGATGACGGTGGGGAAGCGGAAGGTGAGGTGCTGGAAGTATGCTGATTGAGGTGCAGGGCCTGTCCAAGCGATACCGCCCCCGCGGCCCCATGGTGGTGGAGGAGATCTCCTTTACCATCGACCGGGGAGAGACGCTGGCCATTTTCGGTGACAGCGGCAGCGGCAAGTCCACCATCGGCCAGATCCTGGCAGGAATCTATCCAGCCACCGCCGGAGAGGTGAGGCTGGACGGGCAGAGGTTGTCCTATCCCCTCCGGGGGCCCGCCCGAAGGCGGATTCAAATCCTGTTTCAGCATCCGGAGGTGACGTTCAATCCCAAGCTGCGGCTGATCGACAGTATGCGGGAGCCTTACCGCCTGTTCCATCTGCCTTATACCCGGCAGGGACTGTGCGATTATCTGGAGCGCTACGGCATTTATGAGGAACACCTGGACCGCTTTCCGGCGGAGCTCAGCGGAGGGGAGCTCCAACGGCTTGCCTTGGCCCGTGCGATGCTGATGGACCCCTCTTTTCTGGTTCTGGATGAGCCGACCTCCATGCTGGATGTGATTTCTCAGGCGCAGATGATCCACTTGCTGCAGGAAATTCAGCAGGAGCGGGAGGTGGGCTACCTGTTTATCTCTCACGACCGCGCTCTATGTGAGCGCTTCTGTACGGCGATCCGCCCTCTGGAGGGCGGAAGACTGGGAGAACCCGTATGAAAAATGCGCCGTCCGGCCTGAGCCGGACGGCGTACATCTCTTTTGGTTAGTGTAATGTTTTTCGCGGACTGGAAAGCTAATGAAATGCGTGTGGACTCTAGATATTATCCGGTTTTACAATGATTTCTAAGCCCTCTGCCTCCCAGTTTATCTCTTTGCTTGTTACTCTTAGCCAATTACAGAATAAACCCTTTTTGTTCATAACACCAGCCTGAAGTACTGTTGTATGACGCTTACGCTATATGGGCACCATAAAAGCAATTTTCTATTCATCCTCCTCGACCGGACGCCATGCCTGTCCAAATTTTACATCTCGAAACAGCGCGGCCAAGCCGGTGATCTGTTTGAGTCGTAGGACTTCATCCTTGTCCATCCCCAAATGCTTGGCGATCCAGGCGTCGGACCGCCCAAGCTCATGCAGTTCCTTGATTATATTGCTCATCAGATCCACATTATGGGATCCTCTGGCACGGTTGTGCCGTATGGTACTTGCCATACGGTTGGAGAGAGGCTTGTCGATCACTGCCACTGGAAGCATTCCCTGCTCCCGTTCATAGATATCCCGGTGTTCCTTCATTACGCGCCAGCGGTGGAAGCCATCTACAATGGCATATAGATCCTGTTTGGCAGAGTAATAGCAAACGATTGGCTGGGTATATCCGTCCTCCAGAATACTGAGGTAGAGTAGTTTCATCTCCGGAGGCGCTACACTGTTTGGATTATATGTATTGGGGATGATCTTTTCAAACGGCACAGCAATAATACGATAGGCCGGACTGCGAAACGGTTCACTTGTCATTTATGATCCCCCTATACTTCCGCTTAAATAGATCGACCCGCTTCTGCTCTTGCCGGGTCAGGCCGAAACCCATAAAGCGACAGGTGTGGTCATTTTTCAAAATACAATAGCACATCCGTTTCCAGCTTGGAATGTCTTTGGTACTCTTAATATCATCCGTATGATCCGGAATCGGTCCAAGAAAGACCACGCGGGATTTTTTATCTAGTGTATAGTTGGATACACCGTTTCGTTGAATCTGATATCCATGTTCCTCTAACTCACGAATGACTTCCTCAGAGAGCCCGCCGCCCGTTTCGTGCCAGAACTGAATCGAGGTCTTGAATTTTTTTACATAATTGTTTTGAAGCCGCTTGGGCAGCGTATCCAGCAGGAACTTTGTGTAGGACTGCCAGGTATGCCCCTCTGGCAGAGTGATGCTGCGATAGCCCATGGCTTTGGTCCGACCATAGATCGCACCAAAGTTGGCCCCCCGCACCCGGCCGACCAGCCTGGTCCAAATCTCCGGATCAATCACCCGGTATAAATTCAGCGCATCCTTGGAGTAATCATTGAACGGAGAGGCCACCCGCATCTGGTCGATCTTGAGCCCCGCCTGATAATACAGATCATAGAGTCGATTATATTCATAGCCAAACCGGGAAATCGCGACCCACACATCCCTGTTAGACCAGTCATAAAGGGGAGAAGCGCACCACACATCCTTGAACTGCTTGGAGATCCAACATTCTCCCTTATAGCCATGTTTCTTATTGACAAATCCGCTGTACCTCTGCAACGATTCATCTGCCCGCAATCCCAACAGACAAACAGTGCGTCCCCCGCCATGGCGTTCCTTATAAAAACGCCCAAACTGCTTAGCAAGGTCCTCCTGGTGCATCCGGTAGCGGTAATGATCGAACGGCTTATCCATATTGATGACATAGGAATAGCTGGGCATGGGACGCACCCACAGTTCAGGATGCCTGTCATCCCAGGGATACCAAAACATCTCATAGCTGGACAGGGCAGTTCGGGTAGCCATAGGCAGACATACCCAGTAGGGATCGACCTCAGACTCCAAACGCTCAAATGTTTTTGTGACATATTCCGTCGTCACTGTATATTGCGCCTCAAAATCCTGATGAAAGACGCCGACCGTCCGCTGTGGGTAATAAGTGCGCTTAAAATCCAGCAGGAGGTTCAGAAGAAGCCCACTGTCCTTACCGCCGCTGAACGAAACGTAGATGTTCTCAAACTCGCGGAACAAAAAATCAAAGCGCTCCTGTACTGCTTCATATACGTTTTTCTGAATGTATTCTCGTTTCATATCTCTCTATCTCAAAACGATGCAATGTTCGGTATGATTACTCTTTTGAAAATATTGTAAAAAATCCCCCCCCCTTAAATGCACGGACAGGAAACCGTGGTCATGTGTGCGACGACCAAACCAGCAGATGTTTAGAAGCCCGCTATTCAAGACCTGATCCTATTATGGTGTCCGTGATTGCATGATTAGGAGTTTAATTCGGCGCCCCCAAAAGCGAGCTGCAAGTTTACAGATGAAAATATTACCAAAATTATAACACTTTTCGACAAAAATCGCAATAGGAACAGGCGCCATCTCTATTTGTAAGTAAGTCCACGAAAAGGAGCCAACTCCATGACGGCCACAGGCCGAATTTATTTTTGCCTCCTTGGTCGAGATAAGTTAAATAGCGTTTGGAAAATTTTTGTGTTTGCCCCTTGCATTTCAAGAAAAAAGTTGTATAATGAACTCAAAAGAAAGCCATTTGTAAAGTACAAGTTTTACAAAAGATAGTTCTTTGAAGGGAATGGTTCCTGAGTCCCGCATGGGCAGAGCGGCATGCACCTTCCCGTAAAATTTAATATGAATCCGGCTTTTGTGGCAAATGCGCGACCCGGTTCCCGTCAGGGACCGGACACGCATCCTTGTTTCTGAACAAGGGAATCAGGTGAAATTCCTGGACATGTTTTGCAGCAGGAGCCGCGGCGAAAGCTGCGGGGACGTGCAATTCAATAGCTGTGATTGTGGAGTGTATCCGTTTTCTGCGAAAGCAGGTCACTGGCGGTCGTAATGGCTTAGCTGGGAAGGCGGCGGATATGCGCAGGCGGGCTTTAGGCCCGTCGGGACACATCAGTCAGAAGACCTACTAGGAGCTTACCCCCAATTCCTTGGGGCTGCTCTGAGATAAATGCCAAATGTGAGGAGGGCATGGGATAAGTGCCCCCTTCTACCCGAAATGGGTGCAAAAGCGGACGCATATTTTGCGTCCGCTTTTTATTCGCACGCTCGGGGGAAAGACGGACGTATCGGTATGCGTCCGTCTTTTTGTTTCTATTGCCCCAAGAGGTCTGCGGGGCAGCCGGATTGTGCCACAAGTCAGGAGGCTGTTTTGTGAGCGGCAAGTATTTCACCGGTGATCAGAAGCTCAGCAAAAAACTCATTGGGCGCACCAAGGAAGCGCTTCGTCAGCGAAATGTTCAGTTTGCCCAGACGCACGGTGACGCCAGCGACGAAGAGCTGCTGGACTATGTCCGGGGTGAGGCGGCACGGCTTGGAATGACGCCCAACGCCGGGGAGATCATCGGAGGCCACTTTATCGCGGTTCGCTTTGGCTGCTGGAAGAATGTGGTCACGGCGGCGGGGCTGGTCCCGCCGAAGAAGCAGAAGCCCCTCCCCAAGCGGCAGATCTTCAAGGAGGAGCTCCGCTGTCAGGCGAGAGAGCGGGCATACACAGAGCAACAGAACAGCAGCGAGTAATCCTGATGAAGAAGGGGATCCCCTTCTTCCGTCATAGGGGGCTACCCCTATGACGAGCCTCCTTTAGGAATCCAGCGGGCCTTCGCCCGTTTCAAATGGCCGAAGCGCGGCCGACAACTGAATAGCGGCATCGGAAGGGGATACCGGCCTGGGGAAGCGCGCGGGGAGAGGAGCGCGCCAAGGGCCGAACAACGCGGTCTGCGTCGGGGCGGACGGGAGCGCAGGAACGGGGTCCGGTGCTTGCGTAAGGGCGCGTTCACAGGCCGGACAGGCCGTGACGATAAGTAACATGGGAATTTTATGCGAACTGGAAAGGTCGGGTGGTTGGGAAATGTCTTTTGATTGCGGCCATGGGAGCATGCACGCCTATGGCTGCTGAGTCCGTGTGCATGCCGCACGGGGAATCCTGCTCGTGCGGCGGTCGAGCAAAGGAAGTTTAATTTTGAAGGAGAAAAAGCCATGCAAAAGATGAAAAACGGCAAAAAGGTTCTGTCCGTGTGCCTGTCTCTGGCGATGGCCGCGGGCATGCTGTCCACCAGCGCGTTCGCGTCTTGGAACGTCTACGGCGGCAGCAACAATCACAACGCGGTGGTGACGGAGGCTCCTACCACGCCGGATGCTTCCGGCCTGAACAGCTACATCCAACTTAAGTGTACCGGCTCCGGCTGGGATGGCGTGGACAACGTGCCTGTAATGCAGACGGTGAACGGGACTACCTATGCTTACGTTCTCTACGATGGCTATGGAGCCAGCGGCGCGCTGGTAGCCAAGATCAGGTGCGCGGAAAATGGCGGCAGCAGCATCGTCTGGACTACCGATCCCTATGGCACGGAGGGAACCTCTCTGAACGCCAAGAGCGGCTTCCAACTGTCTACCCCCTATCTGGACGACAAGGGTACCCCCGACGACGCGTCGGACGATACCCTCTATGTGGGTACCATCAGCCAGTATGACGACTACGAGGGCGGTGAGTGGCTTACCGGTACCGGCAGCAAGGTTATGGCTCTTACCGGCCTGGATCAGAACAAACCCACTGTGACGAATGTCCTGACCGGCATCAATGGCCAGATCAACACCCCCATCACCACCGACGGGACCTACCTGTACTTCGGCACCTGGCCCGGCGGCAGCCGCGCGGGAACCTACTATCAGGTCAAGCTCTCCGACTACTCGGTGAAGACCTTCACCCCCGACAGCTACGGCTTCTACTGGGCCGGCGCGGTGAGCGACGGCACCAACGTCTACTTCGGCAGCGACAATGGCCTGCTGTACTGGCGGAGCATCGCGGATTTTGACACAACCGGCGGCGTGCTGGATCTGACCGATGTGGCCAGCGACGCGGGCAATGTGCGCTCCACCGTCATGCTGGATGACGGCTACCTGTACTTCACCACCCAGGGCGGCTACCTGTGGTGCTGCTCCTATGATGACGGGCTGACGGTCGAGTGGCACATCAAACTGGGCGCCACCTCCACCTCCACCCCCACCAAGGTGGGCGACCGCATCTATGTGGGCTACTACTCCGGCTTTAGTGAAGGCGGCGTCCAGTGCCTGGATCTGGGAACTGGGAGTTTGAGTACTGTGGCCTCCGGCTTCCCGGTTCAGAGCTCTATCGTGGTGATGGGCGATGGCACCGGCACCGACTACCTGTACTTCAACACCAACGCCCAGAAGGGCGCCGGCTACTGCTACAGCTATGACGGCACGACCGGCAGCCAGGTTTGGGGCACAACGGGCGACACCTACGCCCTGGGCGGCATGGCCATTGACAACGGCTACGCCGTCTTTGGCAATGACTATAACCACCTGTATGTGGTGCACGACTGACAAGAGGGAGCGGAAAATGGCCGTCCCATGAGAGAATGATCTGAACCCCCGGGCGCCGACGTGTTCGGCGGCCGGGGACATTCATCTGTTGAAGGGCTTCTGGTGAAGGCTGGAAGACGAATTAGAGGAGGAGTCATCATTGCTGAAGAAGAGGAAGCTTCTTTCCATACTGTTGGTGCTGTCGCTTTTATGCTCGCTCTGTGCCCCGACGGCACTGGCTGTTGAACCGACTGAGAAACAGATCAAAATCGTGATCGATTTGAGGACGTATACAGGCGCTGTCTCAGGGCAGTTTAAGATAAGCGGGAATACTTATGAGATTAAGGCCGGAGAGCGCAACGAATATATAGTTAATGAAAAATTTCAGACTGAGGGTGGTGGCGGCGTTACATCTATCGTCACTAGTACTGTCACATTAGATAATTTTTCCCCAAGTGGATATAAGGGCTGGACCGTTAGCGGGACAGCAAGTAATGGTGAGCTGAATCAATATTTGCATGATCATGAGGATACGGGAAAATATGTCCTTTCTTATTCAAATAAGGAGGAAAAAACTTTTATAACGATTCAAGGCAACAAGTTGTCTTTCAAAATGACGAGGATGTCCCGAATCCTCAATAGTGATTATGGGCTTGGTGGGGGGAGCACGATCATCCTCGCTCCAGCACCGGCTGAATCAACGCATTCCGCGACCGTATCCGTCGCACAGGAGGGACGTGGTACGGCAGAGGCACTGAAAGGTACCGTGGCCGATCAATATGTACTCGCCGCTATGGGGGCAGAGGACTACGCGTTCGACTACTGGCTCGCGGAGGGAAGTTCTGACCGCATTTATGACAATCCGTATACCGTGAACCTGACGAAGAACACCAACTTTACCGCCTACTTCCGGGATCGCCGTGTTCTCACAGTTGAGAATGCTGGGCATGGAACCGCGTCCTTTTCCTATGTAAACTCCTCCAACGGCGCGGATCAGTACACCCTGACGGCCACGCCGGATGAACTCTATATGTTTGACTACTGGAGCTGGGAGGGCGTCCCAACCGGCGCGGAAAACAGCGCGCCGGAGGAGCAGGTGCTTCCAGATGAGGATATGCCGGAGGATGGCGGTGAGGCGGAGCCCGCCCCCTCCGAGCCGGAGACAACTGCGCCGCCGGAGGAAGCTGCCGACGGGACGGAGACCCCGCCGGATGAGACCGGCGCACCCACGGAAGAGCCTGCGCCAGCCGAGCCTGCCCCGGACGGGGCGGAGGATGCCACCGGGGCGGAAACGGCTGCACCCTCCCCGGTGGCTCTGCTGCGCCTGAACGCGGAGGAGACCCCCGATGTAGAGGAGACCCCCGATGTAGAGGAGACCCCCGCTCCCGTGGAGAATAATGGCCTCCAGGCGATAAACCTGGAGGAACTGACCCAGGACTGGGACAAGACGGCCAATCCCATGACGGTGGCCCTGGCCGAGGGCATGGAGAACGTGACCTTTACCGCCCACTTCAAGCTGGCGGAGGTCACCCTGGGCGAGGGTGCGTATCTGGAGGGAAGCGCATTTTCGGGGATCACTGTCAATCCGTCCTTCGCAGGGAAGGAGGGGGACACGCTTCCGGCGGGCAGCCGGGCCCGGCTCTACCTCCCTCTCAGCGTACCCTCCAAGATCCCGGACGGACAGCTCACCGTCACGCTCTACGGGGGCAGCTCGGCAGAAGGGACGCCTCTCAGCAGCAACGTCATTACACAGGATTGGGAGACCGGCAAGACCTATGACGTCGAGATCCCCATTGACCCGCTGCCCGACACAGAGCAGCTGACGGTGACGGCGTACATCCGAACCGCCGCGGGCACTACGGTGACGGCGGTGAAGACCTACGAGATCTCGACAGAGGCCAGCGAGAAGAACAGCGCGTTCACCTATGTGACCAGCCCCAACGTGCCCGCCGGAACCGAAGGCTCCACCACAGAGGCAGGGCCCGACATCCGCGGGGTGTCCGGCTGGACCGATCCGGAGACCGGAGAGGCCGAACTGTACTTCTACGGTAAGGACGGCGTCTACACCTGGGCGGACAGCGGGGACCGGGATCTGATGAGCATCAGCGACGGCCTGCCCACCATTACAGGAGACGCGGCTGGCGTCCTCGCCGTGGGGCCGGACGGACAGGGCGGCCTGCTGGCCGCTGTCAGCGAGGTGGGGAAGGAGATCGATAAGGTCACCACGCCGGGCTATCCGTCAGACGCCGAAGGGGTGACCCTCCGCGGGGTGCACTTTCTCTACCGCTACGACGGCACGTCCTGGAGCCAGGTGGATGCCTCCTGCTTCTCGGATTACCAGAAGATTTACAATCAAGAAGCATACGACCTGAATCAGCCCCGCGACCCCGGCGACGCGGTGGTCATCCTCTCGGGCGGCACCGTATGGCAGAACAAGTACCACTGGAACGGGACGAAGTGGGAAAAGAATGAACATGAGTTCAACTCCCTCTACCGGGTGAGCGACACGGAGATCTACGCCGGGGCGGCCGACGGCCTGTACCAATACAATGGTACAACCTGGAACAAGGTAGAAACCGCAAACATCTCCGGCTCGCTCGAGGTGGCGAGCGGCAACGCCGACGGCAAACTGCTCCTCATGGCAGGGAAAAATAATTATGACCCGTACCTGTGGGATGGCAGCTCCGCAACGAAGCTGTCGCTGGACGGGCTGTACTTTAATAATAAAAATACTTTCCATAACTACTTGTTCTTCGGGCTGGACCAGGGCGGGATCCCCTATGCGCTTGTCAACGGTTCGGGCGAAGGACGGAACTATCTCGCGGTCAACGGTTATAACGGCAGCTACGTCTACAAGTGGGATGGGAAGAAGTGGGTCTATCAGGTTATGGCCGACTTCAACGACCCCAATGAGGATCCCAACGACCTGAGCAAGAAAATCCGCCCCGACGGTGTGACCGCCTTGAGCGGCGTCATAGACGGCGTCAGCGCCATGTATGGCGAAGACGGCGCGGGCGCGATCTACCTCTCGGTGGATGACGCAACCATTACCTTTGACGCCCAGGGCGGCACGTTTAAAGATGACTCGCTGAAAACCATGACCGCCCCCATCCTCAGCGAGGTGGATTCGTCCAAGGTGCCCAGTGTTGCCAAGAGCGGCAATGCCTTCGGCGGCTGGTACTATGATGCGGCCTGTACCGAGGGCAAGAAGTGGGACGCCAATACCGCCCGGATGCCGGGGAAAGGCATCATGCTCTACGCCAAGTGGACGGAGCGCACCGGCCCCGTGGCCCCCGACGACCCGGAGATGCAGTATCACCGGGAATCTGCCCTGGACAACCTGGAAAAAGCATTTAACAAGTATAAGAAAAGCGACTACAGCGAAGCAAACTGGAAAAAGCTGGTGGCCGCATATGAGCAGGGAATTGCGGATATCAACGCCGCTCTGCCCGCCGAGGACTTCATCGAAAATAACATCATCGCGGCCCTGAACAAGGCGCTGGCCGCTATGCAGGCCATCCCTGCTGACCACGCCGGACGGATCGAGGTGGCGGTGTCTATGGACGCAAACACCTTGAGTCTGGGCTATCTGATTAAGCCGACCCTGGTCACTGTGGATGACCGTACCCCCGCCAGCGTGGTCATTACCGACCTGCTCAGAGAGAACGGCTACGACTGGGAGAACACCGGAAGCATTACCAACAGCTTCTACCTGGCCGGTGTGAAGCCTGTGAACCAGACCAAAGCCAAAATCCCACAGTACATCTTGGACCATGCCGGCTCCGTCAACATGGGTGACAGCAGCGATAAGACATTGAGCGAGTTTGATTACCACAACATGTCCGGCTGGATGTACAGCGTGGACAACGACTTCCCCGGCGTGGGCGCATCGAGCTGGCAGATGTCGGACGGCGAGGTCATGCGCTGGCAGTTCACCGTCTGGGGATATGGCGCAGACTTGAACGCAGACAATACCGCCTGGGGCAGTTCCAGTATCGTGAACGTGGGTGACAAGGGCTCCCTTACCTGGGCCGTGGCCGAGCTGCGGAGCGAGTACGACGACGAGGTTCTGGAGGCCAACGAGGTCTATATGGACGCCATGGAGGTTCTGACGGACCCTGAGGCCAGCCAAAGTAAAATTAACAGCGCGAAAACCGCGCTGGCCAAGGAGGACTTTGACAAGCAGCCTGAAAAGCCGGACGTTCCAACCGTGGATGTGAAGCCGGGGGCCAATGTGGATAAGGACGGCAACGCCAAGGTGGAGCTTACCGAAAAAGAGATCGAAACGATGATCGAGAATGCAGTGGAAGGCGAGGCGGAGATCATTGCCATCTCTCCCGAGATGGACAGTGAGGCCACCAGCCTGGAGGTCACATTCCCCAAGGGCGCCGTGGATGCTATTTTGGAAGAGACAAAGGCGAGTGTATCCATACAGAGCGATCTGGGCCGGGTGCTTCTGTCCCGGGATGTCCTGACCTCCATTTCCAAAACGACGGAGGGTGGCGCGGTCACCGTGACGGTGGCCGCCGGTAAAGCTGAGAACGCCGGTGGGCTGCTGAAGGGACAGAAGGATGTGACCGAGGAGGCCCTGAAGGACTGCTCTGTGACCGAGGTGACCATCCGCTCCGGCAAGGAGAAGGTAACCGCTTTCGGCGGCAAGTCCATCACCCTCTATCTGCCGGTGGAGAACAAGGCGTTTGAGGTGGGCAAGAGCTATGTCGTCTATCAGATCAGCGACGACGGTTCTGTGGAACAATTGGTGGGCAAGTGTGTCAAGACTGGTGGAAAGCGCTTTCTTGAGGTGGCCACCACCCACTTGAGCACCTTCGTGGCGCTGCCTGTCGAGGTGGTGGATATGCCCTTTACGGATGTGAAGGAGGAGGACTGGTTCTACGGCGCGGTGGTGTATGCCTACCAGAACAGTATCCTGACCGGAACGGGTGAAACCACCTTCTCTCCCAACGGCCCCATGACCCGCTCGATGCTGGTTACGGCGCTGTGGCGGCTGGAGGGCGAGCCTGAGGCGTCTGGCGCATCCGGCTTCCCGGATGTGAAGCCGGATGCGTGGTACGCCGAGGCTGTGGATTGGGCCAGCCAGACTGGTCTCGTCAGCGGCACAGGTGCGGGCTTTGACCCGGAGGGCAGCGTGACCCGTGAGCAGATTGCCTCCATCCTGTACCGCTATGCAAAGCTCAAAGGCTGGGATGTGAGCAAAACAGCCAGTCTACAGGATTTTGCCGACGGTGCGGATACCTCCGCCTGGGCAACCCGGGCTATGGAGTGGGCCTATGCGGAGAAGCTGATTACCGGAAAGGATGGAAATCGTCTGGACCCGCAGGGCCAGGCCACCCGCGCTGAGGTTGCCGCCATTCTGATGCGCCTTCTGGAGAGCAAGGCGGAGAAGGCCTGAGACTCTGGAAGAACCATAAAGGCCCCGTTTGGCTCCGGTCTGCAAAACCAGGCCGGGCTGTATGGGGGCTCCCCCGGTAAGGATAGAGGGAGCCCCTCCTTACTCGAGCAGGAGCCCGGCAGACCGAATTCGACCTGCCGGGCGGCCCTGCCCACAATCAAGCAGAAAACACAGTTGGGTGAAACTCCGGGAAACCGGTACGGGCCTGCCCCCGCCGTCCAGTCGGCAAGACCTGATTGTGGAAAAATGGGTGGGATGTACCGATACAAGGCACGTTCACCCAATGGGAGAGCGTGCCTTTACTTGTTGAGGTGAGCGGTATAATGCTCAAAGAGCAAAAGCTGACGGAAAAAGAGCTGCGGGGATACCGCCAGTGGCTCTCAGAGCTGGACGAGGAAAGCCGGGGAGAGCAGGGAACTTCCAGACAGGCGATGGATCCGGACCTGTGGAGAATTTTTGACCCCAAAGGGAATATTGGCCGGCAGATTTATGAGAGCTATACGGATGAGGCGCTTTTGGAGGCTGTGGTGGTGACAATGGACCATCCGGGGCATAAGCCTCGGACATATCAGCTCAGTCCCATTCGCCAGGTTTATTTGAAGCAGCGGTTTGGAAACATCAATAAAGCCTGCTGGGCGGCCAGAGGATTTCGGAAGAGGCTGGAAGAGCAAAAGCGGTGGCCGCCAGACTGGCCGGAGCGGGTATCCGCTGACGGATTCAGGGCGTATTGTGAACGGATTGGTTCTCCCCTGACGGAGCGGGAGGCAGAACTGGCAGAACGCATGTGCGGGCTTGTCAGAAAGAGCTGGCGCCCACCGGAGGAAGAAGAAATCCCGCCGGAGCTCAAGAAGCTGTTTCAAAAAAAGCGATGCACCAATAAAAGGGCCATGGAGCTGATGGGTATACCTGTCCTTAGCAAGCTGGCCATGAAGCATTTGTGGAGCTATTGGCTCAGTGCCTGGGGGAAACCTGCAGGGCCTTCCGAAGAAAAAGCAGAAGGAGACTCGCTCATATGAAGAAATGGAAACAGCGCGGATTCGCATTTGTGCTTGCCCTGTCCCTGACCACAGGCCTGTTGACGGGAGCACAGGCGGCCGTATCCAAAGAGACCTTGAACGATGCGGTGCAGGATACCGCAGAATATATGTACCGCACCGTACAGGATCCGCAGGTAGGGTCTATCGGCGGTGAATGGGCTGTGCTGGGGCTGGCCCGGAGCGGGTACGATGTACCGGACAGCTATTATCAGGACTACTATGCCACTGTGGAGACATATGTGAAGGCCTGCGACGGCAAGCTGCACGATAAGAAATATACGGAGTATTCCCGGGTGATTGTTGCCCTCAGCTCGATTGGGAAGGACGCCAGAAATGTGGGGGGATATGACCTGACTAAACCGCTGGGCGACTATGACAAGACCATCTGGCAGGGCCTTAACGGCCCCATCTGGGCGTTGATTGCGCTCGACTCCAGAGATTACCCCATGCCGGAAAACCCAGAGGCAGAGACACAGGCGACCCGGCAGATGTACATAGACCGCATATTGGAGTGCCAGCTGCCTGACGGAGGGTGGAGCCTTTTCGGAGGAACCTCTGCGGCATCCTCCGGAGACGGCGTATCCGACCCGGACATCACAGGGATGGCGCTGCAGGCGCTGGCCAAGTATCAGGATCAGCCAGCAGTGGCAAAGGCGACGGAGGAAGCGCTGGCGTGCATGTCCAAGAAGCAGAACAGCGAAGGCGGTTTTTCCTCTTGGGGGACTAAGAATTCCGAGAGCTGTGTCCAGATTATCGTAGCTTTGTGCGAGCTGGGAATTCCGCTGGACGCCCCCCGTTTTGTCAAAAACGGAAACACGCTCCTGGACAATCTGATGACCTTTTATCTGCCCGGAAACGGGTTCCTGCACACGGCAGACGGCTCCGGCTCCAATCAGATGGCATCGGAGCAGGCGTTCTATGGCCTTATTGCCGCCCAGCGGCTTCAGGACGGCAGAAACAGCCTCTACCGGATGAGCGATGCCCGAACCATCCCAGACGGACCGGCGACAGGTCCTGCCAAAGGAGCGGGATTGGAGGGGAAAGATCCGGCAGTCCATTCCAGCCCTATCACTCAGATGGGCAAAACATTCGATGACATTACCGGGGCCAATGCCCATAAAAATCAGCCTGCCATTGAGGCGCTGGCCGCCCGCGGCGTTATTGATGGCAAGTCCGATGGAAGCTTTGACCCGGAGGGGAGCATGACGCGTGCCGAATTTGCTGCAATCGTGGTGCGGGCGCTTGGTCTCACACCGGAGGGGAAGAACAGCTTTTCTGACGTTGCAGCAGAGGCATGGTATGCGCCCTATGTGGGGACAGCCTATTCCTGCGGCATTATTACCGGAGTCGCAGACGGCCGGTTCAACCCCAGCGGCACGATCACCCGCCAAGAGGCCGCGGTAATGGTTTCCCGTGCAGCCAAGCTGTGCGGACTGGAGACAGAAATGGACAATGCAGCAATCCGAAATATGCTGGCGCAGTTCCCTGATTATATGAGTACCGCCGAATGGGCCCGCGCTCCGCTGGCATTCTGCTATCAGGAGAAAATTTTGAACCAGGCTGAGCTGAACATTAGGCCCCTGGAGGCTATAACCCGGGCCGAGGTGGCTCAGATGCTGTTCAACCTTTTAAGCAGTGCCAATCTGCTGTAAATTTATTGTATAGGAGTGAAAAGAACCATGCTGAATCAGAGCTGGTTCAGGAACCAGAATAATGTGGTGTGCTGTCGGAAAGAAGAGGTTCTGCCCAAACTTGCACGGGAGCTGGCAATTCCGGATTTGTCCCAACGAGTGGAGGAATTCCAGAAGACGCCCACAGCGGAAGGTGTGAACATAAGTGGGCGCAAACGGACTACACTGAAGCTCCTGATTCCGAATCTGACGTTCTCTGAACCTATTGATATGGGCGAAAACGTGTGGATCTATATGGGAGAACTGTGTCCGGCTTACTGCCTGTATATGCCGCAGGAGGACGGTGAAGAAAAGAAATGAAGCTGACGAAGGGGAAGGTAATCGGGGCGCTGGCTATCCTGGTGATCCTGGCGGCGGCCTTTTGGTATGGGGGCAATGCACCGGGACTTCAGGGATGGACAGTAGGCGTCCGCGAGAGCAGCCCGGTGCTGGAGAGCATACAGCCCAGCCAAACACCAGAGGAAACAGGGAAAGATGGCAATAGCCCAGAGCCGAGGGAGACGGCAGGGGCTTTGGAAACCCCTGCGTCTCCGGGAACCCCGAAGCCCTCGGAAACTCCTGCACCCACGGAGTCTGCGGCTCCAGAGACACCAACGCCTTCGCCGGAGGGGCTGGCATCCCGGCCCGGCGGGCTGGAAGGCGGAATGACGGCGGAGGAAAAAATTGCGGCGGCAGAAGCCATTGCGGGCGGCTCCTCCGCCGGTGTGGAAAAGGGAGACAAGGAATACTCAGAGGCCAACGGCATGGAGATCAATCCGGAGACTGGAAAGGACAAGTATCTTACGGATCCAGTGCCGGAAGGAAAGCCCCTGCCGGTGGAGCCGCAGGATGTGGAGTTCTCCGATGTGACCCATACCTGTACGCTCTCTGTCCGCTGCAATACTATTTTGGACAACATCGACTGGCTGGACCCGGAAAAAGTGGAGCTGGTGCCGGAAGACGGAGTCATATTCCCTGCGACGACCGTTACGTTCTACGAGGGTGAAAGTGTGTTCAATGTGCTCCAACGTGAGATGCGGAAGGCCGGCATCCACATGGAGTTTGAGGATACACCGATGTACAACTCCGCCTATATTGAGGGGATTAACAACCTCTATGAATTTGACTGCGGAGAGCTGTCCGGCTGGATGTATAAGGTGAACGGCTGGTTCCCCAATTATGGCTGTTCCCGCTATCAGCTCAAAGAGGGCGATACGATAGAGTGGGTCTACACCTGTGACCTGGGTGTGGATGTGGGCGGCTTCTATTCCACCGGCGGTTGAGTACACACGGAAGCGAGCTTGACTTTATGCCATATGTGGTGGAAACAGGAAAGGCGAAGGTTTCTGTAAAAGAGTATACCGAACGCTGTGTAGATGTAGAGCGGTTTCTGGGATTTTGCAGGGAGTGCAGCAGCTATAACACGCGGTGGTCCTGCCCGCCCTTTTCCTTTCAGCCGCTGCAGCTCTGACATCAATTTAACCATCTGACGCTGTTTGCGCGTATACTGCACCCATCCCCGGATGAAACGCTTCCGGTGCTGATACGGGGAATGCGGGAAGAGAAGGCGGGGATGATGGCGGAGCTGTTGAACAGGGGAAAAGTCTCCCCATACGTCGGCACATTCCGCAGGCGGATGCAGCTTGTGTGAGACAACTGCATCAGGACATGCGGGAGCCCCTGGCCGGAGGAGACGCGCTATTCCTTCAACGTCCTTGGGGGAGACAGCGGGAAAACCATGGAGCTGTATTTTGGACGCCCCATAGTTTGGAGTCATAACGGCGAAGTGCCGGAGTACCTGACTCTCATGGGCGGACTTCTGGTGAACTGACACGCTATTTTCGTGAAAAACTAATAAAAAATTTACGTGGGGCGCGGCGCCTCACCGCGCCCCCCCCCCCCCCCCCCCCCACGTCTGGAAGGGATGCCTTATTCAATACAGGGATACATTTTCCAGCTATCACCCTATTATAAACTTTTTGTATTTTGGATTGGTAATTGCTTTTACCATGTTTCTGATGCACCCGGTTTCGCTGGCGATTTCTCTGGCTTCCGCTTTGGTCTATGCCGTATACCTGAACGGACGGCGAGCAGTGCGCTTCAGTCTGTTGTATATGCTCCCCATGATGGTGGTTGCCGCCCTGGTTAACCCGGCGTTCAACCATGAGGGAGCCACGATTTTGACCTATCTGCCCTCCGGGAATCCCCTGACGCTGGAGAGTATCCTGTATGGAGCGGCGGCAGCGGCCATGCTGGCGGCGGTTGTCACCTGGTTTTCCTGCTATACGGCGGTCATGACCTCGGACAAGTTCGTGTACCTATTCGGGCGCGTTATTCCGGCCCTCTCTCTCGTCCTGAGTATGACGCTGCGCTTTGTACCAAAATTCCAAGCGCAGCTTCAGGTCGTATCAGAGGCCCAACGGTGTATTGGCCGGGATGTCTCTAATGGTGGGGTGCTCCGGCGGCTTCGCAATGCAATTACGATCCTCTCCATTATGGTGACCTGGAGCTTGGAGAATGCGATTGAAACAGCGGACAGCATGAAAAGCCGTGGGTATGGGCTGCCTGGACGGACAGCATTTTCCATCTACCGGTTTGACAGCCGGGATCAATCGGCACTTTCATGGCTGCTCTACTGCGGATTTTTCCTCTGCTGCGGCGCGGCGGCAAAGGGCTTTTACTGGCGTTATTATCCTACGGCGAGAGGAGTGCCGCTGACACCGATGACCGTCTGCCTTCAAGCAGTGTATCTGGCTTTGTGCCTGATGCCGGTTATCCTGAATATACGCGCGGACCGGGAGTGGGGAGTGCTGCGCAAAGAAAACGAGGTGCAGCCATGTACCAAACAATGAGCCTCCCGCTGTATTCGGGGAGCTTTGAAGAATACCACGGCTGGGGCGACCTGCGGGCGGAGCTGGCAGCTCTGGGATGCGACGGCATGGAGGGTATCTGGAGCGGTGAGGAATTTCCTGAGGATTTGCCGGCAGACCTGGTTATCGGCTATCACCTCACCTTCTATCCGGACTGGCTGGACTTCTACCGGGATGACCGGAGGGCGCTGAAGCGAAAATTCGGTTCACTGGATGCTGCGGCACGCTTTTACGGCGGTCCAGGGCCGGAGACACTGCTGGAGCAGTACCGGGCGGATCTGCGGCGCGCGGCAGGGCTGAATCCCCACTATGTGGTCTTTCATGTATCGGATGTCTCAATTGAGGAAGGGTATACCTACCACTGGCTGCACACCAATCAAGAGGTCATTGATGCGGCGGTGGAGGTGATAAACCTCATTCTGGGCACGGAAACATGGCCCTTTGAATTCCTTGTGGAAAACCAGTGGTGGCCCGGCTTTACGTTTACGGAGCCGGAGGAAACCGTCCGCCTGCTGGAGGGAATCCGTTTTGCAGGGAAAGGGATCCTGCTGGATACCGGACACCTGATGAATGCCTGCACCGGGCTGAAGAGTGAGGCAGAGGGAGCGGACTATATCCGGCGCATGCTGAACCGGCATGGCAGCCTGGCAACGTGGGTGCGGGGCGTTCATCTGCACCAGTCCCTGAGCGGGGCCTATGTGAAGACTCACACCGGTTCACTACCGGCGGGACTGCCGCAGGACTATATGGAGCGGTTTGGAGTGAGCTATCAACATATCCTCCAGATTGATCAGCACCGCCCCTGGACAGACCCCGCCATTCTGCCGGTTCTGGAGCAGATTGGCCCGCGCTACCTGACCCATGAGCTGTCCTCCCGCGGGCGCGTAGCCCGGGCGGAGGCCGTGGGCGCACAGACAAGACTATTACGGCGGGGAGGGCGGATGTGTGTCTGAGCAGAAGCAGCCAAGTATTGAAATTGAACATTTTTCCTTCTATTACCCGGAGAGGACGGAGAAGACGCTGGACGATTTGACGCTGACCGTGGAGCAGGGGGAATTCCTGGTGCTGTGCGGCCCGTCGGGGTGTGGCAAGTCCACGCTTCTGCGACAGCTCAAGACGGTGCTGGCGCCCCACGGCCGAAGGCTGGGAAGCATCCGTTTCGAGGGGCGCCCTTTGGAAGAACTGGATCAGAGGGAGCAGAGCGCCGGAATCGGCTTTGTGCAGCAGGACCCCGAAAACCAGATTGTCACCGACAAGGTGTGGCACGAACTCGCCTTTGGCCTGGAGAGCCTGGGGTATGACACGCCTACCATCCGGCGCCGGGTGGCTGAGATGGCCTCCTTTTTCGGCATTCAGACCTGGTTCTACAAGAACGTCACGGAGCTGTCCGGCGGGCAGAAGCAGCTCCTGAATTTGGCGTCTATCATGGCGATGCAGCCCAGTGTGCTCATTCTGGACGAACCGACCAGTCAGCTTGATCCCATTGCAGCGGCAGACTTTTTGGCGACGCTGGGGAAAATCAACCGGGAGCTGGGGACGACGGTCGTGTTGACGGAGCACCGGCTGGAGGACGCCTTCCCGTTGGCCAGCCGTGTGGCGGTCATGGACCGCGGACGGCTGCTCTGCACAGGGAGTCCCGCGGAGGTGGGGGCGATCCTGCGCGGGGCGGGACACTCAATGTTCCTGGCCATGCCGACCCCGATGCGGATCTGGGCATCCGCGCCGGATGCGGGCGGACACTGCCCGGTCACGGTGCGGGAGGGCCGGGATTGGCTGACCGGATTTGCTGACGGCCATCCGCTGGGAGAACTGCCCGCCGAGTCCCGGCATGTGTATCCGGATGAGCCGGCCATCACGGCGGAAGGGCTGTGGTTCAAGTACGAAAAAGAGCTGCCGGATGTGGTGAAAGGGTTGAGCCTTACGGTGAGGCGAGGAGAGTTCCTGGCCTTACTGGGCGGCAACGGCACCGGAAAGACCACCAGTCTGAAGCTGCTGTCCGGACTTCAGAAGCCTTACCGGGGGGAGGTAAAGCTGGTTGGGAGGGTAGGTGTGCTGCCGCAGAATCCCCAGGCGCTTTTTGTGAAGAAAACCGTCCGGGAGGACCTCATTGAGATTCTCAAGGGCCGGGCTTTCTCCAGAAAGGCGCAGGAGGAGCGGATCGCTTGGGCGGTGCGGTTGTGCCGTCTGGAGGAACTGCTCGACCGGCACCCTTACGACCTGTCCGGCGGCGAACAGCAGCGGGCGGCTCTGGCAAAGGTGCTCCTGCTGGGACCGGAAATCCTGCTGCTGGACGAGCCCACCAAGGGGCTGGACGCGGAATTTAAGCAGACATTCGCTGAGATTTTGCAGACACTCCTGCGACAGGAGGTTGCCCTGCTCATGGTCAGCCACGACATTGAGTTCTGCGCCCGGTATGCCCACCGCTGCGCCCTGTTTTTCGACGGCTCCATCGTCACGGAGGCCCCGCCGCGGGCTTTTTTCTCCGGCAACAGCTTCTACACGACCTCGGCCAACCGCATGGCCCGTGGCCTGCTCCCGGAGGCAGTGACGGCGGAGGACGTCATACTGGCCTGCGGCGGGACGCTCCCGCCTGTGCCGGAACTCCCGGATCGCAGGGAGCCGCTCCCGGAGCCGGAGGAGGCCGGCGCGTACTCCAAACCAAAACCGCTGACCTGGTGGCGCAAGCTGGGCGCGGCGCTGACAGGAGCTATGGCCTTCCTCCTGTTCCTGTCCTTCATGAACATCACAGATTTGACCAAATTGATCACCGCAGGCGGTATGACAGAGCTGGCAAACCATCAAATGTTTCTGTATGCGCTCTTTATTCTCTCGTTGTTCCTGTTTGCTGCCTGCATTACGCGCCGGTCACACCGGAAGGATTATGTCCTCCAGGTGCCCAGAGCCAAGCGGAAGCTGGCTAAGCGGACCATTGTGGCAGCCGTGCTGATTTTACTGCTAATCCCGCTGACCCTATATATCGGAGTGTTCTATTTGGGGAATAAAAAATACTATTTCATCTCTCTGATGGTGCTGTTGGAGTGTATGCTGCCGTTTTTCCTGATCTTTGAGGGGAGAAAGCCGCAGGCCAGGGAACTGGTGATCATAGCGGTCCTGTGTGCCATTGGCATTGCAGGACGGGCGGCGTTTTTCATGCTGCCGCAATTTAAGCCGGTGATGGCGTTAACGATTATTGCTGGTGTTGCCTTCGGGGGAGAGACGGGGTTTCTGGTGGGCGCAATGACCATGCTTGCCTCCAATGTGCTCTTTGGACAGGGCCCGCTGACTCCCTGGCAAATGTTCGCCATGGGCATTATTGGCTTCCTGGCAGGCCTCCTGTTCCGAAAGGGACTCCTGCGCAGAAACCGGGGCGCGCTATGCGTGTTTGGCGCGCTGGCCGCCATACTGATCTACGGCGGAATTATGAATCCGGCATCCGCCCTCACCTGGGTGGGAGAGCTCAATGAAAAGGTCCTGCTGACCTACTACATCTCCGGACTCCCCTTCGACTGTATCCAGGCGGCTGCCACTTGGCTTTTTCTCTGGTTTGGGGCAGAGCCCATGCTGGAGAAGCTGGACCGCATTAAGGTCAAGTATGGAATGGTAGAGGTATAATACTTGCTTGGAATCGACTTTGCTGCCTTTTGTCAAAGGTAGGATGATATGCCTGGATGGAGAAATAGAACATAGGCGGAGAAAAGGCTGAAAACATGCGGCGCTCAACCGAGCGCCGCATGTTTTTTCTTGCCGCTTTGATTTGTCCTTACTGTTTAAACGTCAAACCGCCATAGGGCCCGCCTGTATCTCAGGCGGGTCCTATGGCCAAAAGTGTTTTCGGCAAAATAAAAATTGTAGCAAAGGCTACCCAAAATGTGAGCGCCCTAATGGCGAATTAAAATGAGCCATTGTCAGCATCTGAAATAAACGCTACCTCTTAGGTGGGATAACCATAAGGGGGGGTAGCAGAAAGGCGTTACGAATGGCTCAAATCCAGTATATCAAATTTCCCCAGATCTAACTACGGAGTATCGTAAGCATTCCAGCCCCAAAACCAAGAGTGCCTGCGGATAGGCATGAAGCGGATTTTTGAGTACATTGGGGGTATTCCCATCAGACTGCGCTTTGACAATATGACCACGGCTGTTGCTCAGGTATTGAAAGACGGTGAGCGTGTTCTGACAGACGGCTTTACCCGATTTATGCTCCACTGCATTTTCCGGGCTGATTTTTGCAATCCGGCTTCCGGCAACGAAAAGGGCAATGTAGAGAAGAAGGTTGGTTACAGCCGCCGCAATGCCTCTGCTTCGGTTCCGTCATTACCTCGTTTGAGGAATTTAATAAATGGTTTTGGGAGTGGTACGAAAAGGACGCCGACCGGCTCCACTACAAATACAAGGTCCCCGCGGTTGTTGAGCCAGGAGCTGGCCGTGATCTGCGCCCTGGAGACATACGGCCCGGACCCGGCAGGGCAGGTACAGTCAACACTTGCCCAGCAAAAGGGAGTGACAACGCCCGGGTATGGGACACATCTAAACGGGCGATCCAGATTGTCCTCAACAACCTGAAGGGCATCTTCTTCCGGGACGATGATTTGGAGCAAATGACCTTTTCGGGGACGGGGCGGCGGGGGGGAAACAGGTATCACGATCCTCCGCATCTCAGCTTTTCAAGAAGTCGGCGACTACGACTTGGCACCAGCCTTTCCGCCAGCGATTTTGCTATACATAAAGATAGTGTCATTGATTTTTATATGTTACCTTGCTACAATAATATTATTTTAGCGGGACCCTGGGATATGGGGCCGTGGGGACATCAAGAAAGGAGTTTACGATCTTGACGAGTCAACGATTAATCCAAGAGGCAAAGAATTTCCTGCGCAGCGGTACTCCTATCCCGGACGAGGCGGTACGGCCGGAGATCCTACGGTCGTGGAAACGTTGCTGGGGGTCCCATGTGCCCATGGAGCACGGGAATAAGGAGATCCTGCCACTGGATGCCGTGGAGGAGCGGATCGCCCGGCGGAACAGTCTGTGTCAGGTGGCCTTCCCCTATCTGGATGGGCTGTACGATTTCATACGGGGCTCGGAGTTTCTGCTGCTATTCAGTGACGAGGAGGGCTATATCCTCTACGCCCGGGGGGACGAGGACATCTCCCGGACCGCCCGGGAGAACGGGCTGGTCAAGGGGGCCTGCCGCAGCGAATCCCGGCTGGGCACCAACGGGATCGGCACGGTCCTGGTGGACCGGATCCCCCTCCAGGTCTTTGGGGCGGAGCACTACTACGAGGTACATGCCAACTGGGCTTGCTCCGGCGCATCGGTCTTTCTGCCCGATGGAGACATCGGCGGCGTGGTCTGCCTGTCCGGCATGGCGGAGCATGTGAACGATCACACTCTGGGCATGGTGGTGGCCGCAGCAGATGCCATTTCTCGGCAGCTGAAGCTGAAAGATGCCTACGACCAGCTGTCCAAGAGCTACCGCAACTTGTCCGCTATCATCGAGACGGTGCCCACGGCCATGTGTCTGCTGGACGAGTCCCTCCATGTGGTAGCCTTTAATACACAGGCCACTCGGCAGCTGGCCCTCGCTCCGGCTGAGCTAAGCGGAGCTGACTTTCTGGAGGTGCTGGGATGTGGGGCGGTCACGGCGGAGGATATCAAGACCTCCCTATCCAACCGCACCATCTCCTTCGAGCGGGGAGAGGGCAAGCACACCATCTCCCTGTCGGTGGAGAGCACCGGCCACCAGGAGTATGTGGCGCAGATTGAGCAGTTGTCCAGCCTTCACAAGCGGGTCAACAACATTATGGGCAACGAAGCCCATTTCAGATTCCAGGACATCATCGGCATCTCTCCGGCCATGGGGGAGGCAGTGCGCATGGCCAAGATCGCCGCCCAGAACGACGCCTCGGTTTTCCTGTCCGGAGAGAGCGGCACGGGCAAGGAGCTCTTTGCCCAGGCCATACATAACGCCAGCTCCCGTCGCCGGGGGCCCTTCATCGCAGTCAACTGCGGCGCACTGCCCAAGAGCCTGATCGAGGCCGAGCTGTTCGGCTATGAGGGCGGGAGTTTCACTGGGGCCCGGCGGGACGGCTGTGCGGGCAAGTTCGAACTGGCCAACGGCGGGACGATCTTCCTGGACGAGATCGGGGATATGCCGGTGGATGTTCAGATCACCCTGCTGCGGGTGCTCCAAAACCGAGAAGTCCGCCGGATCGGGGCCTCCAAGGCGCTGAGAATCGACGTGCGGGTGATAACTGCCACCAACCGGGATCTGGAGCAGCTGGTGGACAGCAAAGTCTTCCGGGAGGATTTGTTTTACCGGATCAATGTCTTTCGGATCAATATCCCGTCTCTGCGGGAGAGGTCGGGAGACGTGAGGCAGTTGGCGGGCTTCTTCCTGGCCAAGTACAGTGACATCCGTCCTGGAGGAAGGGTGGAGGGCTTCACGGCCGAGGCCCTGGCCATGATGGAGGCATACCCCTGGCCGGGGAACGTGCGCCAACTGGAGAACAGCGTGGAGCGGGCGGTCTACCTGGCCGAGGGGGAACTGGTCACCGCCGCCGAGCTCCCGCCGGAGGTCCGGGCCTTCCAGGGATCGGCGCCCTCGCCGGCTGTGCCCGCGGCGGCGGGAGAGTCCCCCTCTGGGGGCGAGGGGGAGGACGAGGCGGCGCGGATCCAGGACATGCTCCACCGCACCCACGGGAACGTCATGGAGGCGGCCCGCTTGCTGGGTATCAGCCGAAGAACTTTATATCGAAAGCTCCAACGGTATCACATCGACTACAGCTCGCATCGGATCTGATATACCGTATGACACAAATGAAACTGTGACACAACTGTGCGCCATGTGCGGCTGTGTCACAGTTTTTGTCACATATGTGGCACACTCCTGTGGCGCACTGGGGCAGAGAAGTCCCGGTTTGCCTTGGTTTTTCAAGGGTTTGCGGAGGGGAAGAGTTGGCATGGCATTTGCGTGTTTATCAAAAACAAGACCGGGTGCGGTACGCAGATGACCGTCCCCGTTTGCTGGCGGAGCAGGACCCACGGGGACAAATCGAAAGAATGGGAGGCGATCACGATGAAGTATGCCGTTTTGAGCGGCAACGAGCGGTTCGAGATCCGGGAAGGAGAGCTGAAAAGCAATGGATGCGCGGTGCTCCAGGTGACCCATGTTGGCGTCTGTGGCACGGATACCTCTTACTGGCACGAGGGCGAGCGATACCGTGGGGTGGTCATCGGACACGAGTACTCAGGCGTCGTAGTGGCCCCAGGCACCAACCGGGCCCTCAAACCGGGCGACCGGGTGGCCGGGTACACCCAAAACGTATTTCAGGAGCCCTGCGGCCACTGTGAGGCATGCCTGGCTGGCGACTGGGACCACTGCACCAACCGCAGGGTCTTCACCTGGAAGGGCGGCGAGCTGGGCCATCCCGGCGCTTACAGCCAGTACACCACCTGGTTCCCCCACAGTCTGGTCAAGCTCCCGGATAATGTGACCAACGAGGAGGGGGCCATGGCCGAGCCCTTCGCGGTGGGCCTTCACGCCATCCAGGTCAGTCAGGTGAAGCCCAACGACAGGGTGCTCATCCTGGGCGGCGGGATCATTGGCATGAGCTGTGCAGAGTGGGCCAGAACCTTCGGCGCCAGTGAGATCACCGTCTCAGAGCTCAACCCCCAGAAGCGGGAGATCATCCGGGGCTATCAGGTGGCTGACCATGTGGTGGCTGCCGACGCCCCCGACCTGGAGCAGCAGCTGCTGGATATCTCGGGGGGCGGCTATGACCTGCTGATTGACTGCGTGGGGGTGCCCAGCGCCTTCAACACCGGCTTGCGCGCCCTCAAGCCGGAGTTCTATATGCGGGCCACCGCCGTGGGCCTGCCCCATGCTCAGTTCCCTCTAGACTATGAGCGGCTGGTGCTCAAGCAGGTGCTCCTCCGTGGCAGCAAGGGCCACAACTTCGATGAATTCAAGACCGTCATCAACGCCATGGCCTCTGGCCGGATCTCCGTAAAGAAATACATCTCTCGCCGCATCAAACTGGAGGAGGTCCAGGCGGGTTTTGAGGCCATGAAGGCCGCCCGCGGCCTGGACACCAAGGTAATCATCGAGACGCAGTGACCCCGAAACAGATCAAAACAAGTCTGCAAATAAAGAGGGAGGAGAATCATGGACATTATCTCCATACTGGGCCTGGTCCTGGGGCTGGCAGTCCTGATCATGATGGGCTTTAAAGGCTGGGGCATGATCCCCACGTCCATCGTGGGCGCGCTGGTTGTCGTCATCACCAACCGCATGGACCTTTGGGAGGCGCTGAGCACCCACTACGGAACCTTTATGAAGAACTATGCGGGCGACTACTTCCTGATGTTTTTCCTGGGCACGCTGTTCGGCGCACTGATGGGGAGCAGCGGTGCGGCCAAATCCATCGCCTGTAAAATCGTGGATCTGATGGGCAGCAAGCGGGCCCTGCTGATTGTGGTTATCACCTCTGCCGTCCTCTCCTATGGCGGCGTCAGCTTTGCCGTGGTGGTGTTCACCCTGTACCCGATCGCCCTGGTTCTGTTCAAGGAGGGCAACGTCTCCAAGCGGCTGTTCCCTGCGGCGCTGTTCGCCGGCTGTGCCTCCTTCACCATGGTGGGCCTGCCGGGCAGCCCACAGATCCAGAATATCATGCCCACTGAGGTACTGGGAACCACGGCCTACGCTGCTCCCCTCAACGGTATCGTTGTTTCCTGCATCATCTTCGCTCTGAGCATGGTATGGCTGGAGTGGAACGACAAGCGGTTGAAGGCGGCTGGCATCGGCTTCGTCCCCGGACGAAAAGACGATCTGGAGGCCATCGATATCTCCGACCGCACCGGGATGCTGCCCTTCGGTCTGGCTGTCATTCCTATCTTATTCGTGGTGCTGTATATCTTTGTGATGCAGCAGGTGCTGAAGGACGCTGTCACCTGGAGCACCAACTACATCGTCATCCAGTCCCTGGCCCTGGGCTGCCTGCTGGCCTTTGCCCTGTTCCACAAGCGGATCCACGCCTTCCGCGATTCGGTCAATGATGCGGCCACCAACAGCCTGATCGCCCTGATGAACACCGCCGTGGTCACCGGCTTCGGCGGCGTAGTCCAGGGATCCCATGGCTTCGAGCTGGTCAAGGAATTCGCACTGAGCCTGGATATGAACCCACTGATCTCTGCCTGCGTGGCCACCGCCATCGTAGCTGCGGCCTGCGGCTCCTGCTCCGGCGGCCTGTCCGTGTTCCTGGCGGCCCTTGGTCCCCAGTATGTGCAGCTGTGTCAGGCGCAGGGAATCGATCCGCAGATCCTCCACCGCTCCATCACCTGGGCGGGCGCCGGCCTGGACTCCCTACCCCACTCCGGCGGCTATGTGACGGCCAACATCTACACCGACCAGACCCCCAAGGAGACCTATCCCTATTTCTTCGTCACTAACATCGGCCTGACGACGCTGGGCTGTGTGCTGACGGTGGCCCTGTATATGCTCTTCGGCCTGGTGTGACCAGGCGGAGAGGCTGGAGAAATCCGATCACGCTCTGAAATCGAGAAAGGAACATTGCTATGCTGGAAATGATCTGGAAGCCGACTCTGTACGGCTTCGACACCTGCAAAGAGTTTGCCGAGGCGTTCCGCCTCAACAGAGACGACCTGATCCTCAGCAACGCCTATATCTATGAGCCCTACTTCGGCTGTATGGAGAACCTGAACTGCCATGTGATCTTCCAGGAGAAGTATGGCGCCGGGGAGCCCACCGACGTGATGGTGGATGCGATCCTGGCCGACGCGGCCAAGACCAGATGTAAGCGGGTGATCGCCATCGGCGGCGGCACGGTGATCGACATCGCCAAGGTGCTGGCCGTCTCTGACGGCGAGGGGGTGGACGACCTTTATGACAAGGCCCCCGATCTGGAAAAGAAGCGGGAGCTGATCATCATCCCCACCACCTGCGGCACGGGCAGCGAGGTGACCAATATCTCCATCATGGCCCGCACCCGCATAGGAACCAAGCTTGGCCTGGTCAGCCCCGCCATGTACGCCGACTACGCGGTGCTGATCCCCCAGCTGCTGGAGGGCCTGCCGTTCAAGGTGTTCGCCGCCAGCTCCATCGACGCCCTGGTCCACGCGGTGGAGTCCGCCCTGTCCCCCAAGGCCACCCCCTACACCAAGCTCTTTGGCTATAAGGCCATTGAGATGATCATCCGGGGCTATCAGACCATCACCAAGAAGGGGCCGGAGGGCCGCTTCTCTCTGCTCAACGACTTCCTGCTGGCCTCCAACTATGCGGGCCTGGCCTTTGGCACCGCCGGCTGCGCCGCCGTCCACGCCACCAGCTACCCCCTGGGCGGCAAGTATCATGTGGCCCACGGCGAGAGCAACTACGCCATGTTTACAGGGGTGCTCAAGAACTACATGGAGCTCCGCCGGGACGGGGAGATTGCGGTCCTCAACCAGTATCTGGCCGACCTGCTGGGCTGTATGCCCGACGTGGTCTATGACGAGCTGGAGAAGCTGCTGGACCAGATTCTGCCCAAGCGGCCCCTCCGCGAGTACGGCGTGACCAGGGAGGATCTGCCCGTCTTCGCCCACAGCGTGGTCACCGAGCAGGGCCGCCTGATGGCCAACAACTTCGTCCCTCTGGACGAGGCGCGGGTGCTGAAGATCTATCAGGAGCTGTTTTAAGACCGCTCCAGTCCCGGTTGCCTGTCCCCGACTTAGAGGGCGGGGATCGCCGGGGGAATCCCTCTGGCCGGGGGAGCGGGACTGGGCGCAATGATAAAAGGAGGAGATTCTCATGGCGCTTATGAGCAAGGCAGCGATCGTGACCGGGGCAGCCCAGGGCATCGGCAAGGCCATCGCCGTGCGGCTGGTGAAGGATGGAATGCGGGTGGCCATCGTGGACATCAACCAGGAGGCCGCCGTCGCAGCCGCCGAGGAGCTGGCCGGGCAGTATGGCGCGGACACCATGGCCGTGCAGTGCGACGTCTCTCAGGAGGAGCAGGTCAACACCGCCGTGCAAAAGGTGCTGGAACGGTTCGGTACGGTGGACGTGCTGGTCAACAACGCCGGCATCCTGTCCCTGAAAAAGCCCTTTGTGGAGTACACCAAGGCCGACTGGGACAAAATCTTCGGCATCAACTTCATGGGCGATGTGTTCTTCTGCAAGGCGGTGATCCCCACCATGAAGGAGAAAAAGGCCGGGCGGATCATCAATATGGCCTCCCAGTCCGCCGAGACGGGCGGTCTGGCCGCCTCGCCGATTTACGCCGCCAGCAAAGCTGCGGTCTGGTGCATGACAAAGTCCCTGGCCGGGGAGATGGGGCCCTATCAGGTGACCGTCAATGCGGTGGCCCCCGGCTACATCATGACCGAGATGACCCGCAACGCCGGTTATCGGGACGACATGGTCCCCATGAAGCGCCTGGGTACCCCTGAAGACGTGGCCGACGTGGTGAGCTTCCTGGCGAGCGAGGACAGCCGCTATGTTACTGGCATGATCGTGGATATCAACGGCGGCACGGTAATGCGCTGACTTTGTCTGAACGAGAACGGGTCATCAACTGACATTGGGAGGTAAAATATATGAGCACGAAAAAGGAACCGAAGGAGCTGGCAAAGCAGTTCTATACCGTAATGTACCGGATGCGCCGCTTCGAGGAGGAGGTCTTTGAGTTCTATAAGCGGGGCCTGATGCCAGGCCTGGCGCACCTGTATCTGGGGGAGGAGGCGGTGGCCGCCGGGGCGTGTGTCGCTCTGCGTGAGGACGACTATATCGGCTCCACCCACCGCGGCCACGGCCACCTGGTGGCCAGAGGCGCCGATCTGGACCGGATGATGGCCGAGATCCTGGGAAAAAAGACCGGCTACTCCAAGGGCAAGGGCGGCTCCATGCACATCATGGCCATGGACAAGGGCATCCTGGGCGCCAACGGCATTGTGGGCGGCGAAATCCCCATCGCCACCGGCGCGGCCTACTCCGCCAAGCTCCGGGGCACCGAGCAGGTCACCCTGGCCTTTTTCGGCGACTCCGCGTCCAACGAGGGGACCTTCCATGAGTCCATCAACATGGCCGCTGCCTGGAACCTGCCCATCGTCTATATTATTGAGAACAATCTCTTCGGCATTTCGGTGGATATCCGCCGGGTGACAAAGGAGCATGACCTCTATAAGCGGGCCGAGGGCTATGGGATTCCGGGCGAGGCTGTGGACGGCAACGACGTCTACGCGGTGTACGAGGCCGTCTCCAGGGCGGTTGAGCGGGCCCGCAAGGGCGAGGGGCCCACCCTCATCGAGTGCAAGACCTACCGCTGGCAGGGCCACCACGTGGGCGACCCCGGCGAGTACCGCGCCCCTGAAGAGCTGGCCGCATGGAAGGCCCGCGAGCCCTTGGTGGTGCTGCAGGAGAAGGGACTGCTGAGCGACGGCGAGATTGAAGAGATCCGCGCCTCTGTGGAGAAGGAGATCGCCCAGGCCTGTAAGTTCGCCGAGGAGAGCGATTATCCCGACGTGTCCGAGGCCTACAAGGATGTGTTTGTAGATATCGCCGCATCTGTTTGATAATAAGGGAGGTTCAGATCATGAGAGAATTGATGGTGAGAGACGCCATCCGGGAGGCCCTGGACGAGGAGATGGCGCGGGATAATACCGTATTCCAGATGGGCGAGGACATCGGCGTCATCGGCGGCAACTTCAAGTGCACCGTGGGGTTGCGGGACAAGTACGGTGATCTGCGTGTAAAGGATACCCCCATCTCTGAGCAGGGGTTCGTGGGCATGGGCGTTGGCGCGGCCCTGACCGGCCTGCGCCCGGTGGTGGAGCTGATGTTCGCCGACTTCATGATGGTCTGCGGCGACCAGCTCTTCAACCAGATGGCCAAGATCACTTACATGTCCGGCGGCCAGTGCAACGTGCCCATGGTGGTGCGCCTGCCCCTGGGTGGCGGACGCTCCTCCGCGGCTCAGCACTCCCAGTCCATCCATGCCTGGGCCGCCCACATCCCCGGCGTCAAGGTGGTGGTCCCCTCCACCGCCGGCGAGTGCAAGGGGTTGCTCAAGACCGCCATCCGGGACAACGACCCCGTTATGTTCTTTGAGCACAAGATGCTCTATACCACCAAGTTCAACGATGTCCCGGAGGTGGAGGAGGATGTGTGCATCCCCTTCGGCAGGGCCCGCATCGTCGCGGAGGGCGCCGATATCACCGTGGTCACCAACTCCATGATGACCATCAAGGCGGAGAAGGCGGTCCGGCAGCTACAGAAGGAGGGCATCAGCGCCGAGCTGATCGACCTGCGCACCATCGTGCCCCTGGACACCGAGACAATCATCAGGTCGGTGAAAAAGACGGGCAAGCTGCTGATCGTAGACGAGGGCCACCTCAGCTTCGGCATCACCGGCGAGATCGCCTCCCGGATCATGCCCGACGTGTTCTATGATCTGGACGCCCCCATCCAGCGGATGGGCACCGCCGACGTGCCCCTGCCCTTCAGCCCCGCGCTGGAGTTCCCGCTGATTCCCGACGAGAAGAAGATCGCGGCCAAGATCCGCGAGATGGTGTAAGGAGGCATCGCAATGGCTGAAGTCGTCATCATGCCTAAGCTGGGCTTCAACATGGACGAGGGCCAGCTGGTCAAGTGGCACAAGCAGGTGGGCGAGACGGTAAAGAAGGGCGAGGTGCTCTTTGAGATCAACACCGACAAGACCACCATGCCCGTGGAGGCCACCGAGGACGGCACCCTCCTGAAGATCATTCTGGAGGAGGGTGCCTTCGCCGAGGTGTTTACCCCCATCGCCGTGACCGGCGCACCGGGGGAGGATCCGGATGCCGCCCTGGCTTCCGCCGGACAGGGGCAGGCCGGTGGAAGCGCGCCCGCCGCCGCTCCTTCGGCCCCTGCCGCGCCGGTGGACATGAAGTCTCTGAAACTGACACCCAAGGCCCGAAAGCTGGTCCAGGACGAGGGCATCGACCCGGCCTCCCTGACCCAGATCAAGGGCACCGGCTTCCAGGGCGGGATCACCTATAAGGACCTCAAGGCATCCCCGCTGGCCCGCAGGGTGGCCCGGCAAATGGGCGTGGATCTGGCCGCTGTCCAGGGTACCGGCGCCGCCGGCAAGATCATGAAGGCCGACGTGGAGGCCGCGGCCGCCAAGGCCGCGCCTGCCTCCGCCGGGTCGGACACCCGACAGGTGGCCTCCGCCGTTCCCTACAAGGGTGTGCGCAGGATCATCGGCGAGAAGCTGGCCCAGTCCAAGTTCACGGCGCCCCACCTGTACTTTACCGACGCGGTGGACACCACCGAGCTGACCGCCTTCCGCAGGCAGCTCAACGAGACCAGCGAGGTAAAGATCGCCGTCTCCGACCTGCTGACCATGGCGGCCTGCAAGGCCCTGAAGAAATTCCCCGGCATCAACGTCACCCTGAAGGACGACCAGGTTGTCACCTACAGGTCCATCAACGTGGGCACTGCCGTGGCTGGTGACAACGGCCTGGTTGTCCCGGTGATCAAGAATGTGCAGAACAAGACCCTCACCGACGTGGCACGGGAGAGCAAGGATCTGGTGGCCAGAGCCAGGGAGGGCCGGCTGGCCCCGGAGGAGTACAGCGAGGGTACCTTCTCCATTTCCAATCTGGGGATGTTCGGCATCGGGAACTTCACCGCGATCATCAACGCGCCCGAATCGGCGATCCTGTCGGTCAGTTCCGTGCGCAAGACCCCCGTTGTGGCCACCGATGAGAACGGAGAGGACGCCATCGCCATCCGGCCCATGATGAACATACAGCTGTCTGTGGATCACCGGGTCATTGACGGCCTGCTGGCCTCCCAGTTCGTGGAGTATATGAAGCAGCTGCTGGAGCATCCTATCCAGATTCTGATGTGAGTGGAGGAGCGTCATGGCAGAGATCATCATCATGCCCAAGCTGGGCTTCAATATGGACGAGGGCCAGCTGGTCAAGTGGCACAGGCGGGTGGGTGAAACGGTAAAGAAGGGCGAGGTGCTCTTTGAGATCAACACCGACAAGACCACCATGCCCGTAGAGGCCACAGCGGACGGCACCGTCCTCCAGCTCATGCTGGAGGAGGGGGCTTTCGCCGAGGTGTTCACCCCCATCGCCGTGATCGGCGCTCCGGGGGAGGACCCCAATGCCGTCCTCAACGGCCCCGCCACCCCCCAGGCCGCGCCCGCGGCCCCGGCGGAGCCGGCCGGATACGACTACGACGTGGTCGTGATCGGTGCCGGCCCCGGCGGCTATGAGACGGCGATCAAGGCGGCCCAGTGCGGGAAAAAAACCTGCATCATCGAGGGGGCCGGTTTCGGAGGCACCTGCCTGAACGTGGGCTGCATCCCAACCAAGGCGCTGATTCAGACCGCCGACGTGTACCACAAGGTGAAGGATGCCGCCCGCTTCGCGGTGACGGGCGTGGAGGCGGACAAGATCGCGGTGGATATGGCCGCCTTGCAGGCCAGAAAGAAAGCCGTGGTCAAAACCCTGGTCAACGGCGTCAAGGGTCTGCTCCGGGGCAATAAGGTAACGGTGGTGGAGGGAATGGCCTCGTTTGCCGATACCCATACCCTGTCTGTGGACGGCAGGAGCATCACCGGGGCCAACATCATCATCGCCACCGGCTCCAGCGTATTCATGCCCCCCTTCATCGCGCTGGAGGGGGAAAACCACCTGCTGACCAGCACCGAGGCCCTGGACCTGGATCAGGTGCCCGCCTCGGTCACCGTGATCGGCGGCGGTGTGATCGGCGTGGAGTTCGCCTATCTCCTGAACCGTCTGGGCAGTAAGGTGACGGTGCTGGAGCTGATGGACCATATCCTGCCCATGGTGGACATCGAGGTCTCCAGGCTGGCGGAGAAGCGGATGACCAAGGACGGGATCCTGTTCCGGCTGGGCGCAAAGGTCAGCCGGGTGAAGGACGACACGGTGTACTACGAGTTTGAGGGGCAGAACTGCCAGGTAAAGTCGGATATGGTGCTCATGGCGGTGGGACGTGTTCCCAACACTCAGGGCCTCAACGCAGAGGGGATCGGCATCGAGTTCGACCGGAAGGCGATCCGGACGGACGCCCATATGCGCACCAACATCCCCCACATCTATGCCATCGGGGACGTGAACGGGAAGGTTATGCTGGCCCACACCGCCTCCCACGAGGGTATGGTGGCCGTGGCGGACATCTGCGGCCAAGGGGAGGAGATGCGCTATGACCGGATCCCATCCTGTGTCTATCTGGAGCCTGAGATCGCCTGCATCGGCCTCACCGAGGCCCAGGCCAGGGAGAAATACGGCGACGGGCTGAAGATCGGGCGGTTCAACATGGCGGCCAACGGCAAGTCCCTGATCGCGGGGGACACGGACGGCCTGTTCAAGGTGATCGTGGCGGCGGACACCGGCGAAATCCTGGGCGCTCACCTCTATGGTCAGCACGTCACCGACATGATCGGTGAGATCTCGGCGGCCATGGCCGCCGAGGGCACCGCTGAGGAGCTGATCCATGCGATCCACCCCCATCCCACGGTCAACGAGGCCCTGGGTGAGGCTTTTATGGCCGCCTGGAACGGACGGGCCATCAATTCCCTGTGACAGGGAGGATCCTCTGCCTGGGTGACAGCCTGACCTATGGCTTCGGCCTCCCGCGGGGACTGGTCTGGGCGGGGGCGTCAACGGCAACACCACCGGCGGTATGCTGGCCGTCCTGCCCGATCTGCTGGTCCGGGAGCACCCGGACGCGGTCCTCCTGATGGGCGGGACCAACGATATCGCCTACGGCGGGGATCTGGCGGGCGCCAGGTCCAACATGGGGGCCATGGCCCACCTGATCATCGCCGGAGGAGGCCTCCCGCTGATCGGGATCCCGCCGGGGCTCCGGCGGCCCATTCGGCGGGAGTGGGCGGAGCTGATGCCGGAGCGGGCGGCAGAGCTGCTGGCCGAGTACCAGAGCTGGCTGCGCCGCTTTGCCGCCGCCTTCCGTCTGCCGGTCCTGGACTTCGACCGGGCCTTCACCCGATGGGGAGAGGAGGGGCTCTTTCAGCCGGATGGCCTCCACCCCAACGCCGCCGGCCACTGCCTGATGGCGGAGACGGCCGCGGCGCTCATTCGATCCCTGTGAGAGAAAGGAGCCTGTGCCACGATGCGTGCCATCCAAAGCCCCAGCACCGACCCCCGCTTCAATCTGGCGCTGGAGCAGTATATTTTTGACCAGATGCCTCGGAACCGGTCCTATCTCATGCTCTGGCGCAACGACCGGACGATCGTGGTGGGCAAGCACCAGGATACCTTCGCCGAGATCAACGCCGACTATGTGCGGGCCAACCAGATTCAAGTGGTCCGCCGGCTGTCCGGGGGCGGGGCGGTCTATCACGACCTGGGGAACGTGAACTTCACCTTCATCGCCGACCACACGGGCAGCGACTTTGACTTCTCCACCTTCTGCCGCCCGGTGATCTGGGCGCTGGAGAGCCTGGGGGTGCCCGCGGAGCTGAACGGCCGAAATGACATGACCATCCGGGGCAGAAAGTTTTCAGGCAACTCCCAGTATGTGAAGGAGGGGCGGGTGATGCACCACGGCACGCTCCTGTATGACTCTGACCTGAGCGTGGTGTCCTCAGCGCTGGCTCCCAGCCGGGACAAGCTGACCTCCAAGGGCCTGCCCTCGGTGCGCAGCCGGGTCACCAATATCAAGCCCTATATGCATCAGCCGATGCCCACAGAATCCTTCATGGAGCGGCTGTGGTCCTGCCTGGGAGAGGTATGTGACCTAGTCCCCTATGAGCTGGATCGGGGGGATCTGAATCAGGTGGAGCGTATCCGGCAGGCGGTGTACGACCGCTGGGAGTGGAACTATGGCAGTTCCCCCCGGTGTCAGATCGACAAGCGCCGCAGGGTAGAGGGCTGCGGCGAGATCCGGGTCTGCCTGGATTTGAAGGAGGGTGCAATCCAGGCGCTGTCCTTCTATGGGGACTTCTTCTCCCGAAAGGAACCCGACCAGCTGGCCCGGCGGTTGATCGGCTGTCCTCTGCGGGAGGAAGCTCTGCGGGCAGCGGTGCCGGCGGGGGAAATCGGGCAGTATTTTCAGAACATGGACCTGGATGAATTTTGCGGGCTGATGCTCTGCTGAGGCCCCATCAAAAACAGGGCGCGGCCCGGAAGGCCGCGTCTAACAGCAAGGAGTGGATGATATGAGTATTGACCGTCTGCCGCCCGTGGGCCATGTGGGTGTCGTCGTGGCCGATATGGACCGGGCGCTGGAGGAGATCCGTCAGATCTTCGGGATCGACGGCGCCGGGAAGGTGTACGACTTCATACCCATGAATGTATGGGCCTGGGGGGAGAAAATCCCAGGCTGCCAGATTCGGATCGCCATGCTGGATTGGACCGACAGCCTGAAGCTGGAGGTGCTCCAGCCCGTCTTTGGCGAGATTGAACATAAGCGCTTCGTAGATGAGGTGGGAGGCGGGATGCACCACACCGCCTACTACGTCAAGGACTACCCGGCTTATCGGGATTTCATCGTGGGCCAGGGGGGCGAGATCATTTTTGAGTCGGAGACCGAGGATGAAAAGGGGTACCGTCGATGCTGCTACGCCCGTATGCCTGGGACGCAGATGATTGTAGAAGTATTGGAGAAGGCGTGGTTGCGCAATTGAGGTGCTCCTGTCTTTTGAGAAAATAAGTTCATAGATTAAGTATGGGCAACACCCCTCCTGTGGTTCGGCAGACGGGGTGTTGCTTATATTCTGGACATAAGGATGCCCTCCTGAAGCACTCTTATTGAGAAAAATGCTCCATCTAAGTTTAGATGAAGTTATAGGGTCAAGCGTCAAACAGCAATTATTAGGTATGAAAAAATCATGCTTAATTGTATAAATGACTATAATTCTTTATAAAAAGTAAAAATAGAACTTTGGAAAATATTACAACGTACAGTCAAAGCAGCGGCTGGGAGGAGAGGGCTTTCGTGCTTGTACCGTAAATTTAAAGATAATTAAGCTACCAAAAAAGAGATGTTCCAGAGGTCACTATACCTTTGGAACATCTCTTTCTGTTTAGATTTCAAAGCGGAATCGGTAAGAAGACGGCGTATGAGCTTTTGAAGGATGGCGCAATCCACTAAATGAAGATTGGGAAATCGTTTAAGATACCTAAAATCTATATCATTGAATATCTGATCGGTATATATTAAAAAGTTTCGGCGTGTGGAAATAAGGCAGTACGGAATATTGGAGGAGAGAACTTTACATGGAATAATATTTTACATCCTCTTCGATTGAGCATCCCAATATACTTTCATGCCAACGATTGTAATAGATTTCTTGTTAACGGGAAGCTTTTCCATAGCGGCCTTGGTCTATTTGGAATGACCGGTTGAGAAGGAAAGTCCTTTTGCAAAGAGCATATTAACAATCTTTCCTAAGCTGGCTCCAGCAAGATAGTATTTAAATATACCGCGGACAGCATCTGTTTTTTCTTCATGCGCAGTGATTTCCTTGCCAGCTAAAACGTAGCCATACGGAAGTTTCACAGGTACCTCACTTTCCAAAACATAAATAAAGGCAGGTTTAAGAGAGATACCATCTCTTTAAATCTGCTTGCTGACACTTGCAATATGTAATGGTAGCCAGTTCTATGCTGTGGTTTTAATACACTTTTTTACAAAGTATAGACAAAACCTGCATATAACTATCGTTATACGCAGGTTTTGTCTACGATGGAAGGGACGGTTAAAATCGATATTTCCAATTTGGAGGCTATAGTGAACGAAGTATTAATCTATTGTAGCTTTAATACGATTATACAACCGTTCTGGGATATCCGTTTCAGTTTCCCATATAATTGTATTTTTTTGAGCAATATCAAAATGTAGTGGAGTTCCTTGCCTACACAGTTGAATTACTGGCTTGCCCAATCCCATTGCGTATCCTTCTTCGAAATAAGCACCATTATTCTGATGTGTTAAATCAACGACAACAAATTTGCTATCCTTAATGTGTTTTAACAATTCTGGAGTAATTAACTCATTATGTTGTACTTCATCGATAAATATAGCCACGTAACCAGCACTTGCAATGCCCTTACGAATTGCTTCTCGTAAATCGTACGTATCTTCGCCAAACTTCATGGCAACTAATGCACTATGCCCATAAGAAGTATTTTTTAGTAATTCATCAACTCTTTTATAGCCATCGGGAGCCAATGTGAGTATCACGGCCTCATTGGTATCCGGGCCATCTGTATATTCAATATAAGAGTTGCTTACAAGATATTTGAGTATATATTCCGCTTCTTTTGTACAATCATCTTCATCTCGGGGAGATTGTTTTATGCTATTTGCGAGAGAATAGTTCTTATCGATTTCGTATCGATCTACAAATAACGCACCTAACATTTCTGGATAGTTCCAAGTTATTTCTTGACCAATATGTGGTGTATGCGCATTGATATACATAAGAATATAGTCTATTCGCTCAGAAAAAGTTTTGGGATACCAGTTTTCAATCATATCAACATCCATATGAACTGGATGACCATGTGTTCTGTTTCCTGTTTCAAATTCTTTTTTATACTTATCGCAAATATCTTTATCAAGAGTAGTGTGGTAGCGATATTCTACATCATTAAATTCAAAACGGTGATATACTAAATAAGAAAAAAGATGATTGTAATTGAATTTGGAAAGTCCATCAAAATAGCCAAGTTGAAATCTCCCACAAACAGGACAACCCCAGAATACTCGATTTTCTTGAAAGTCTGGTGTACAATGCGCTTCTGAACCACATATAGGGCATTTTTGGGTATCACTCAATTATATTCCCCGCTTTCCTATCTGAAGAATTTTTTATATTATATCACAACATCTGCTCCATTTGTACTGTGTGTTTGATATGCCCTTTCATCTCTTGTACCCGGTCAAAAGTCTCCCGGTCAATGATGGGCTCATGGGCGTTCTCCACCAGGTACATCTCCAACTGCCCACGGTTCTTTTCTTTTTTGCCCGTCAGAAAATTCGGTACATAGGTTTTCTGCATTAGCACTTGGCCCGCATACTTCTCGTTACTCAGCATCCGGTCGATGGTGGAGGTGCTCCACTCTGATTTCCCAGTCACGGTCTTGCTTCCATGGGACTCAAGGTACTTCTTGATTTTGCGTACTCCATTCCCCTGCACATAGAGGTCAAAAATCATTCTGACGATTTCTGCTTCCTCGGGAACAATCTGCAATACGCCGTCTGGCCCTTTGGTATAACCGAGAAAGCGAGTGTGGTTGAGGAGCGTCTTGCCGCTCCTCATGCGATGGCGGATGCCAAACTTGATGTTCTCGCTGCGGAACTGGCTCTCCGCCTGATCCAATGCGGCCAGCTGGTCGATGATACTGTCACTGGTAGTCAATGTGTTGATGCCTCCGGTCTCGATATAAACACCGATATTCATACGCGCTAACCTCCGTATCTGTTTGATTGTTTCTACTGTGTCCCGCCCAAACCGACTGAGGGACTTCACTAAAATCAGGTCGATCTTCTTTCTTATGCAATCTTTAAGCAGTTGCTGGTAGCCGGGGCGATGATCCATCCGCAGGCCTGAGGCGGTATCATAGTAAACAGCGACAAAACGCCAATAAGGATTTCGCTGGATATATTCGGTGCAAAACTCGATTTGATTTTTCAGACTGCTCTGCTGCTCCTCATGGCCCGTGCTGACCCTGCAGTAGGCCGCCACCCTAAGCTGCTGGACCCAAATAGGTGCCAGTCTTTTATTTTGTGGTATCTCGATAACATTTCCAGACATGACAAAACCTCCATGACCTCTACTCATGTGTTCATGAGCAGTATAACATGGAGGTTTCTGCAAAAAGAGAAGCTACATTTCAGCCTCGTTTTATAAGGCCAAAATGTAGCTCCCAGCTTGGTGCGGATGACGGGACTCGAACCCGTACGGCCATGGGCCACTAGCACCTCAAGCTAGCCAGTCTACCAGTTCCAGCACATCCGCATATTGTCGTCTCGAAAGACTGCTAGATTATTATAACGAGCCGTTACGGATTTGTCAACTGGAATTTTCCACTCCGCACCAGAAAAAAGCAAAAAGATCGAAAAAAGGAGTTGACAAGTGGGGGGACAGATGGTAATATAATTTTCGCGCTGCAAAGAGCGCTAAAGATGCGCGAGTGGTGGAATTGGCAGACTCGCTAGATTCAGGTTCTAGTGTGCATTACGCACGTGCGGGTTCAAGTCCCGCCTCGCGCACCAAAATGTGTAGACAAAAAAGATACACGGCAGAAACACCGCACAGAAGTGCGGTGTTTCTGCTATTTGGGAAGGTTTTAGAGGAAACCAGTGCAAAAAAGTTTATTTTTACAAATCGGAGCAAACTTTTTCAGGAAAGGGCCCTGGGGGTGATGCAAAACCCAGTTTTTAGGGGAGTGAGTGTTTCGAACTCCCCCGCATTCGTCCAGGGCATACAAGAAGAAAAATCAAGCCGTCTGTTGGCCTCAGAATACCTGAAGCCCACAGGCGGCTTTTTTCATTCCCCGCAGCGCTGTTACTTTTAGTGCTTATGCTATCGTTTGTTCGCCATTCCCTGGTGGTGTTGGTAATAGCTTTTCCCTGGCTTTCCGGCTATACTTTGCGTTGCAAGGGACAAGAAGGAGGCCGGCAGGTATGGCAGAGACCAAAAACTTATGTGCCCAGATCCCCCTGGAGCTTCACGCCAAGGTATGCGGTGAGCGGGAGCAGCGGGAACAGACCACCAGCCAGTACATCACCCAGTTACTCATGGAATACTACGAGATGAAAGAAAACGGAGGTAAGACGACTATGGCGAACAATGGCAGCAGAACGATGGCCTTCCAGATCCCGGAGGAACTGTTCCAGCGGATCAAGCAGCACCTGGAGCGCGAGAGCGCCCGCAGCGGACGAAAAGTGACCCAGCGGGAGTTCGTCCTGGGGCTGATTGAGGAGGCGCTGGAGCAGGCTGAGGAGGAAGCGGCGGAGGAGGCGGCCGCAGAGGGAAAGAGGGGTGAGGACGCATGATGGCCGGAGAGCGGCTCCAAACCACCCTATAACGACACAACCAGAGAAAGTCCCCCAGGGTGCCCGAACATAGAATCGGGTGCCCTGGGGGGCTTTTTGCGTTTCTGCGGAAAGGAGGGAAAAACCATCGAACAACAGAAGAATCGCTTTACGGACGCGGAGATGGAGATCGCCAAAGAGACCGATCTCCCAGACCTGCTGGAGTCCCTGGGCTACCAGGTCAGGCGGATTGGCCGCTACCATACCACCAAAGAGATGGACAGCCTGCGCATTAAAAACCGCCGCACCTGGTTTCGCTACTCAGAGGGCGTCGGTGGAGACGCCATCACCTTCCTCCAGCGGTTCTGCGGCAAGAGCTTCCCAGAGGCGGTGGAATATCTGCTGGCTTACCATGGCCGGGCGCGGGATTCCCCCGCTTCCCAAAAGCCTGTGTTGGCCAAGGGCCAGGACAGACAGAAGGATGTACCCCCGCCTCCCTTTGCCCTGCCACCCCCCAACCCGGATCAGCGGCGCGTGTTTGCCTATCTGCAAAAGAGAGGCATCGCGCCCCAGGTGATCCGGGGATTTATCCAGGCTGGCCTGCTGTACGAGGACGCCAAGTACCACAACTGTGTGTTCGTGGGCAGAAACGCTGGCGGGACGCCAGTGTTTGCCAGTAAGCGCAGCACATACGACCGGGACGGCAGCAGCTTCAAGCGGGATGTGCCGGGGAGCAATAAACACATCGCCTTTCGACTTCCCTGCAGGCCGGATCTGGATTGGGTTCTAGTGTTTGAGGCGCCCATCGACCTGATGAGCTACTGTACTCTGCACCGGCAGGTCACCAGCAACGCCGTGGCCCTGTGCGGGGTGTTCGGAAAAGCCCTAGAGAACTACCTGAAGGACTACCCCCACATCAAGCAGATCGGTCTATGCCTGGATGCGGACGATCCGGGGCGGATAGCGGCGGAGCGCCTGCGCGCCCAGTACGAGGCGGCAGGCTACACGGTAAAGCTCCAGACGCCTCCCCGCGGCAAGGACTGGAATGAGTATTTACAGCAGCGAGGCTCTGTCCGGGAAAGGGGGGATCAGCGAAAGACCGCAACCAGATAATCATGCAGGCTGAAAAGAATCAAAAACATGGAGGAACGATCATGATCAAACACCTTTTGACAACCCTGTGCGCCCTGGCTCTGGTCACGGCTGGGAGCATCCCCGCCCTGGCCGCCGAAGCGGATACCAGCGAGAGCGCCCGCTATTACCCCATCTCAGTGGAGGAGTACACCTATGGGGAACAGAATGAGCCCCGCATCAGCAAGGTGTATCAGCTCTCCCTCTCAGACGATCCCTCCGGCATCCCCACGGAGGACTTCGTGCGGAATGGGCGGCTGTATTACCTGCTGGATATGACCCGGAAGGACGAGGTGGGGGTGGACACCAAGTCTCATACTGAGGCCGTCACCCGGCCTAGTGATACCAACGACATGGAGGAGATCCTCCAGGGGCTGGAGGCCGAGCTGGAAGTCACCACCGAGGATGGGTACACTGGTGTGCTCCGCCTGGACCACACCAGCGTCCAGGTGACCACAGACGGCTATGCCACCAAGACCCAGCCTCTCTCCGCCACCCGCAGTTATCCCAATCTCTCCGAGGCGGATCTCTCCCTCATCCCAAAGAGCATCGAGGAGAAGGGCAAGACCCTGACCCTGGCAGATGTCCAGTGGAGCAGTTCCGAGCAGACGGACGGCGCGGGCGGCACGGTCACCCGTTACACCGCCGCAGCCAGCTACAGCGGTACCAGCAGCTATCAATACGCCACCGGCTACACGGTCACCGCCAACTATACCGGCGAGGTGGCCAAGACCGGCTGCAGCGTAGTGACCTATACCGCCATCTTCGGCAGCATGGAGGCCCCGGAGGAGTCCACTGAGCCTGAGTCGGGCAGCAGCACAGCGTCCGCAGGCGTGGATCTGTCCACCCTGAAGATGCCGCTGTTGCTCGGCGGTGTAGTCGTCATCCTGGCGGCCGGCGGTGTGTTCGTATTCAAGAAGTTCAAGGAGCGGAGGTGAGTTCCGATTGAAACTGCGCGTCTTTCTTCTGACGGCAATGATATGCGCCCTGTGCGTTGGTCAGGCCAGCGCGCTGGAATACACAATGGACGCCCCGGAGGATCACCTGTTCGGCAGGCCCACCAGCGATGATACGATCTATGAGTGGGAAAATCCCAATATAGACCGTAGCAAGAATGTGGCCCTGATCCCCCCCAGCTTCGGCACCCCAACCAGCTATCTCCCCGGCTCCGGCACAGCCCTGACCCCCAACTTGGTTCCCGGTGCTCTGGACGGAGGGCTGGTATCGCAGACCGGAGCCGTGAACTATCCCGTCATTGACGGCGGCACATCCTCCTCTATTTCGGAGTCCACAGGCTTTACAGAGGTCACATCAGACCTCTACTATGGCAACGGTAGCCTGGGCACTCTGAAGATCCCGGCCATCGGCCTAACGGTCAAGGTCTATGAAGGGACCAGAAGCTCCACGCTGGCCAAGGGTGCGGGCCACTTTGAGGACACCAGCTTATGGGACGGCAACTGCTGTATCGCGGGTCACAATTGCGGTGTCCGAAATGACTTTGGCAAGCTCCACACGCTGGAGATAGGCGATACCATCACCTGGACCACCAAGCTGGGGACTCGGACCTATGAAGTAACCAGCGTGTCCAAGGTAAAGGAGACCGACACCAGCGGCACCGCCCCCACCAGTGATAATCGACTGACCTTGTACACCTGTGTGCGGAACCAGCGTGACTACCGCTGGTGCGTCACCGCCGTGGCCAAGTAACGCTGTCTGCCGATTGGGCCCGACTTTCCTCCAAAACTGTGATATGGTTCGGAGTGTAGACCCCCACCATACAGGAAATGGAGGAAGCAAGCATGAAAGGCAGAAAATTGGCATCCCTGCTCCTGGCCGGCGCCGCGACCACAGCCATGCTGACCGGCCCCGCCCAGGCGGCAGAAGTCCCCAGCCCCCAGGAGCTGGCCGCCGCCCGGCTGCAGTCCGAGGGGCTTATGAAGGGAGATGAAAACGGCGAACTGCACCTGGAGGACGGCCTGACACGGGCAGAACTGGCCTGCCTGATCAGTCCCATCGTCCTGAACCCGGAGCACGTGGCCTGGGAAACAGATTGGTACACCCGGATGTGTACCACCAACTTCAACGATGTCCCCGAGTGGGCGCAGGTGGCTGTGGGCGTGTGCGCCTCCATGGGCACGATGGAGGGATACGGAGACGGGCGGTTCGGCACCTCAGACCCAGTCAGCCCGCAGATGGCCTGTACAGTCATGCTCCGCTACCTGGAACGGGATGGCTGGACTTACGACACTGCCTGTGACAAGGCGGCGGAGCTGGGACTTGCCCCAGCAGAAGCGCTGGAAGGAGACGCCATCACCCGTGGGGATATGGCCATCCTGCTGGCCGGCTCCCTGGACTACCTGGCATACCTGCAAACCCTGTAAGAAAATATTGCGTTTTCCCCAAGCGGCCCCCGGTGTGTGTTGCACCGGGGGCCGTTATTTTGCGTTTAAGGAGGAAATTTCGACCATGAAAAGGCGATTACTGTCCCTGTTCCTGGCTTTAGTAACCATACTCAGTATCCTGCCCACGGCGGCCTTCGCGGCCAGCTCTGAGGAGGAGGCCCTGGGCGAGGTCGATATCTACAACGGTGACTATGAGCTGGGCTACCTCTCCATCAACGGCGCGGTCAGGAAACAGAAATACACCTACTTTTTGTACGAATCCAATGATGGAACTCAGAAGGAATCTCCTGCGTACTGCGTCAACCCGAACCAGTACGGCGTACCCCAGACCGTAGGGCCCGGCGAGAGCATCAAATATCTAGCCGAGGAAAAGGCCAGCGATCCCAAGGTGGTGGGCATCATCTCCAATGGCTACCCCCATCGGAGCCTGGGAGAGCTGGAGCTGGACAATAAGTATCAGGCGTATTATGCCACCAAAATGGCGTTGTGGTGCTACCTGATGCCGGATTGGAATATCGCTGACCTCAAAGTTGCGCCGGGGCTCACCGGCTCCGAGCTGGACATCGGCAACCGCATCCTGGCCGCCGCCAAGGATATCTACAAGCGGGGCACCACCTACAACTATATGCTCACTCCCCGCATGACCGCCACGGCGGACAAATCCACGGCCTACCCCGTGACCATTGACGGCCAGGAGTATAAGCAGCAGGTATTTACTGTCTGGAGCGAGACCTGGGTATATGACTACGATGTGGCCGTGGCCTTCTCTGACCCCGGCTCCGTGCCGGAGGGCATGAAGATCGTGGACATGAACAACCAGGAGATCACCGCTGTCACGACCAGCGGCACCGGGGACGGCTATTCCGGGCAGTTCAAGGGGCTTTACCCAGCAGACAGTATCCAGGGACAGAGCGGAAATGTCCAGCTCTCCCTGTACGCTTCCGTGGCTCAGTATGCCGCTATGTATGCCGTCTGCCTGGAAAAAGACCAATACGGCAATCTGCAAAATTATATCTGCGACCTGGACAATAACCGCCAGATGGAGCTGGCCGCCGTCAGCAGCTATGCGGACAGTGAGGAGGAAGAACCGGGCGAGACGGCCCTGAAAATCGTGAAGCTGGAGGAGGGCACCGAGATCCCCCTGGAGGGGGCCGTGTTCTCTGTGTATGACCCGGAAGGAAAGAAAATCGGCTCCTACTCCACCGGCCCGGACGGGACCGTGACCATCCCCCTGACCCTGGAGGGCCACTATACCGTGACCGAGGAGATTCCGCCCCGGTATCACCTGCTCCCGGAGGAGACCACTCAGCACGCCGATGTGGAGTACAACAAGACTGCTATCGTGACTTTTACCAACGCCCCCTATGGTTCCCTCCGCGTCGAGAAACGGAGTGACACCGGCGACGCCCTCTCCGGCGTCACCATCCAGATCAAGCACATTGAAACCGGAGAGACCCGGACGGAGCAGACCCGCAACGGCGTGGTGGTGTTTGACTAGCTCAAGCCCGGCGGCTGGGAGGTCTGGGAGGTGGCCGGCATTGAGGGCTGGATCGCGGACACGGACACGGTGCAGACCGTGGCCGTGGTGGCCGGAGAGGAATCCAGTGCAACTATAATCAATAAGGAACTGCCCGGTTTACGCATCATCAAGTATGAACGTGGCAGTATGGAGCTCATGCCCAACGTGTCCTTTGAGATTTTCCGGGATGCTGAGAGCCTGGGTATCTTTCAGACGGACCAGTTCGGTGAGATCCTACTGACAGACTGTGAACCCGGTACTTACCGCGTGGAGGAACGGGACACCGGCGGAGACGACCATGTGCTGGATACCACCCCCCAGGAAGTGGAGCTGAAGGCCGGGGACGGCATCAAGGACCTGGTTTTCTTCAATGACCGCCTGCCCGGCATCCACCTCATCAAGGTGGACAGCTCCGACCTCTCCAAGTCCATCGCCAACGCCCGCTTCCGCATCGAGGCGGTAGACGGCTCCTGGGGGCCGGAGGAATACACCACTTCTGAGGACGGGACCATCGACCTGTCCAAGCTCCCCGTGGGTGCTTATGTGGTAACGGAACTGGAGTGCCCCGGCTATGTGGTGGATGACGCTCAGCGCATCATCCACCTGGACGGGAATGAGCAGGCGCAGTTCGTGTTCACCAATTCCAAGCTGCCCAGTCTCCATCTGTATAAGGAGAGTTCGGACGGCAAGCCTCTGGGCGGCGTCACCTACCGGCTGGCCAGGATCGAGGACGGCTCCCGGTATCTGGACCGCACCACCGGGCCGGACGGCTCTATCTGCTGGGAGGGCCTGGAGCCCGGCGTTTATTCCCTGCAAGAGGTGTCCACCGTATCGGACCATATCCTGGACCCCACGGAGTACCATGTGGAGCTGTTCCCCGGCAAGGACGCCACCATCTGCCTGCAAAATGACAAGCGCCCCAATCTGACCATTCACAAGAGCGATGCCGACACCGGCGCGCCGGTCTCCGGCACGGTGTTTCTGGTCAAGTGGGCGGACGGCCATAGTGTGGCCGAAGTGACCACCAGGCCGGACGGCTCCGCCACGGTGGAGAACCTGCTGCCCGGCGTCTACGAGGTCTCGGAAAAGTCGGTGCCGTCCCCTTACCTCCCGGACGCCGACCCTCAGCTGGTCACGCTCTACCCCAACCGGGACCGGGATGTGTATTTTGAGAACCACAAGCGGCCCACCGTCACCATCCAGAAGGAAAACTCCGTCACCCATGACCCCATCCAGTACGCCGAGTTCCACATCACCTGGTCCAGCAACAAGACGGAGACCGGGGAGCAGCGGGACCTGGGTACCTTCCAGACAGATGAGGCGGGCCAGATCGTCCTGGAGGGCATTGAGGATGGCTGGCTGACCATCAAAGAGACCAAGCTGGCCCCCGGCTATCAGCTCCCCGAGGACCCGGTTACAGAGGTCTATGTCAAGGGCGGCGAAAACAAGACCGTCACCATCTCCAACATCCCCCTGTCCGCCCTGGTGGTCTACAAGCAGGACAGCGTGACCGGGGCCGGGATCTCTGACTGCCGCTTCCAGCTGAAATACCTGGGCGGCGAGGTCAGCGGCAGCGGCGGCACCGTGGTAGGCACTTATACGACTTCGGCCAACGGCTCCTTTACCGTCACTGGGCTCAAAAAGGGCTACTACATCTGCGAGGAGCTGGAGAGTGACAGCGGCCATGTGATCGACGCCGCGCCCCAGTCTTTCTATATCTCTGGCGAGGACCAGGACATTGTGACTCTCTACTTCTCCAACGCGCCCAAGGGGGCCGTACTGGTCAAGAAGGTATCGGCGGCAGACAATTCCCCTCTCTCCGATGTGGAGTTTCTGGTGACGAGATCGGACGGCTCCGTGGTGGGCGACGCCAACGGCAAATTTGTGACGGACTCCACCGGCACCTTCCTGGTGGAAGGGGTAGAGCCTGGGACCACGCTAGTCATCAAGGAAACCCGTGCCAAGGACGGCTATCTGCTGGATAATACGCCCCAGACGGTCCAGGTCAAGGAGGGCCAGACCGTCACAGTGGAGTTCCGCAACCAGCCTATGGGGAATCTCATCATCCGCAAGCTGTCCAGCAAGGACAAGACCCCGCTGGAGGGAGTGCAGTTCAAGATCACCTATGCGGATGGCTCCTACCTGCCGGACGAGGGCGGCAAGCTGTCCTCCAACGGCCTGTACTGGACCAATGCGGAGGGTCAGATCATCCTCTCCGGCATCACTGGGACAGTGGTAGTGACCGAAGTGGAGAGCATCCCCGGATATACCATCGACCCCAACACACAGAGCCAGACCGTGGTGGTCAACCCGGATGATACGCAAGAACTCTGGTTCTACAATGCGCCGGTGGGCGGTGTGGAGCTCATCAAGGTCAGTTCGGCGGACAAGACAGAGCGCATCCCCAACACCACCTTCGATATCCGCCGGGTGTCGGATGACGCTCTGGTGGACACCGTGACCACCGGGCGGAGCGGCAAGGTGTATCTGCCCCTGGAAAGCGGCGATTACTACGCCGTTGAAACCGAGGCCGCGGATGGATTCAAGCTGGATGACAGCCCAATCTATTTTACAGTGAAAGACGGAGAAACCACCCGCAAGACTGTGACCAACGCGCCCCTCTCCGGCATCCTATTGCATAAGGTCTCCACCGCGGACGGCGAGGGCATCCCCGGCGTGTCGTTCATTCTCTACGATGAGACGCACACACCTATCGACCAGCAGACCACGGATGACCGGGGCTATGCCTGGTTTGAGGACCTGACGGAGAGTGGCAGATACTATCTGCGCGAACTGGAAAATGAGGGCTATATCCCGGACACCCAGCTCCGCACGGTCTATGTTAAAGCGGGCGAAACCATGGAAGTGACCTGGGAGAACACCCCCATCACAGGCCAGATCCAAATCACCAAGCGATCCGCCGACTACAACCCCACCACCGGCCTGCCCGCTGGGACACCGCTGGAGGGGGCCATATTCGAGATCTACGACAGGGCGGGCAATCTGGTGGACACTATCCGCTCCGACAGCCGGGGGCTGGCTGTGTCCAAACAGCTCCCCCTCTCCCGCTATACCATCCGGGAGGTCAAGGCCCCGGAGCATTACGGTGTCAACGAAACCGAGCTGACCGCCTACCTGGAGCATGAGGGCCAGATCGTGCGATTTGAGGTGACGAACAAGAGCCTGACCACCGGCGTGTCCATCACCAAAACCGGCCCGAAGGAGATCATGGGCGGCCAGCCGGTGCGCTACACCTTCTCCGGCATCGCCAATACTTCCAATGTCCGGCTGGACAGCTTCTATTGGAGGGATACCATCCCCGCCCAGGTGCGGCTGGATACCGTTGTCACCGGCACGTATAACTTCCCCGGCACCTATAAGATCACCTATCGTGTGAACGGCGGGGAGTATCGCACCCTGGCGGATAATCTGAGTACCAGCCAGACCTATACCCTGGCCGCATCCCCCGCAGCCCTGGGCCTTGCCGCCAATGAGCGTGTGACCGAGGTTATGTTCGTGTTTGGCCAAGCCCCCGCAGGTTTTGCCCAGGTGGAAACTCCCTACTTAAACTGTACCGCTGTGGCCAACCTGCCCGCCAACTCCAGCTTTGTCAATATCGCGGATGTGGGCGGCGTGTACAACGGGACATGGGTGCAGGCCATCAGCCGGTGGGTAACCACGGTCTATGGCAAGCCCACCCCGCTCCCCCGCACCGGCTATTGATCCACACTTTGGGCGTCCATTCTTCGGGATGGACGCCCTTCCCTTATACCTTAAAATATAACATCTTATAGTAAAAAGTAAAGGAGAACTGAACTATGCTGAAGATCACTGCCATCGGTAACCTGACCAACGATGTGGAGTTGAAGGTAAACGAGACCACCGGAAAGCCCTACGCCATCCTGCGTATCGCCTCGGATCGCCGCTACTGGGACCGGGACGGCAACCGGCTCACCGACTTTATCTCCATCAAGGTACGCGGCCCTCTGGCGGAGCGCTGTGCGGAGTTCGCCTGGAAGGGCTGCAAGCTGGCCGCAGTGGGCGACTTTGAGACCATCAGCTTCGCGGATGACCCCGACCGCCAGCCCGGCTTCCTGATCAAAGCCACCGAGGTGGAATTTCTCTCTCCCAGACGGGTGGAGGAAGCCGCCATGGCCGCCGGGGAGCCGGACGACGCTGATGCCGCCTGATGAAGAACACCGGGATCATTTACAGCAGCACGGAGCGCACGCCCACCGTGCTGCCGGAGTTGGCCGGGCTGCTCCCCCCTCTGAGCGGGGAGCAGCTCGCAGCCCTAGAGGCGGATCTGCTGCAGAATGGCTACTACTCGCCGGTCATCGTCAATGAGGAGCTGGTCATTGTGGATGGGCACAACCGCCAGAGACTGTGTGAGAAGCACGGCATCCCCTACAACATGGCGGTGTTTGCCTTTGCAGATCTGCTGGAGGCCAAGCGGTGGGCACTGGATACCCAGAAGGGCCGCCGCAATCTGGACAATTGGGAGCTGGGCAAGATCGCCCTCCTGTTGATACCCGAAAGGAACTGGCAGACTCCGTTGGCCTGGGTGAGCGCACCATGGGCAAAGTGATGCAGATTGATGAGCACGCCCCCGCAGCGGTCAAGGAGGCGCTGGATAAGAAGGAACTGTCCATCCACCAGGGCTACCAAATCACCAGGCAGGTGGAGGAGCTGCCGGAGGAGCAGCGGGAACAGGCAGCCCTGGAGGCGGTGGAGCTGGCCAAGGCGAAAAAGGAGATCCAGCAGGCGGACGCGGAGCTCAGCCGGCGCAGTAAGATTGCCGGCACATTCTGCAAGGCGTATGAAAAGGCGGTTCTCGTAACCCCCACGGAGGAAAATGTGCGGATCTGGGTGGAGTGTACCCGGATGACGCCGGAGGAGATGGAGGATACCATCCGGGAGTCCGAGGAGCTGGCGGAGATATTTGCCGAGGTGGCGCGGATCATCCGGGAGCAGATCATTCCCTCAGATTGGCGCAGTGCCGGCTGGAGCGAAGGAGATGCCGAGTCCAGGGAGGGGGAATATAGCGAGTGAGTGAAGAACGAATCTCCGTCCGCCAGTGGCAGGAGCGGTTTCGGGCAGGAGCGTATGAGAGCAAGGATCTGAAAGTCCAGTGTGCAGCCGGTTGGTATGACTGGTTTTGCCAAGACCAGGCCCTGGCCGGACGCCTAAAGAAGATATCCAGGGTGGTTATGGGCATCACAGACCCGTATATTCTGGACAACTATTATGTCTGGTTCAAGAACAACTGTCCTGTTGTCGGGGGTCTGTATGACGATGTGCGTTTTGAGCCCCTGTCTGGAGACCGGGACGGAAAATACTTCGTGGTGAGTTTGGACAGCCTCCACGAAAGCCTGAGATGGACGCTGTTTACAGAGCAATATGATTTCGGAGCCCCGGAATATGGGTGTGAAAATGTCCGGGATATGGTCAAGTACATCAACAGCATGGCTCATGAGCTGGAAGAGGGCGTCATACCTGCCTTTACAGTGGAGCGGTGGGCGGTTCTCAAGTATATGCAGCGGCATGACAAGACGGTCAATCGTCCGGTACACAGGAACGGAGAGCACCGCTTTTCCTATACAACCTTTCCCGGCAAACAGACCAAAAATATCATGGTGGTCTCTGATTTGAAGGACGCACCGCCTGATTTTGTACCGGACCACGCGGAGCAGTACGGTAGTTTTTACCTCTACTGCCCGGAGGACACGGAGCGGCCTGCCCCGGAGCAGAAAAGGAGCAAACCGGCCCGGAAAAAGGAGGCGGAGCGATGACGGGCCCCAGTAGACCCATCCTGCCCCCAGAGGCCGAGCAGGAGATCCTCTCCCTGCTGTTTGAAGGGATGGGGATTGAATCGGCGGAGATGGCCGCGATTCTGAAAAAGCACGGGGTGTCCGGGGATATGGAGACCCTCCAGGACAGCTACCGCAAGCGGCTGGGCCAGCGTCTTATGGCCAGCCTCCGGGACGAGAGCGGCAGGCGTGAAGTGCTGGCCACCGGCAAGGGAAGGTATGTGGTGCTGGAGGGCTGTGGAGACCGGAAGCAGCTCCAGACCATCCGCCGCCGCATCCAGGGGCAGATCAATGGGCTGAATGAGTCCGCGGGCAAGGTGCAGACTCGCATCCGTGTACTGGACCGCCTGAGAGCCCGCCTCCTGCCTGGGAAGAAAAAGAAGGTGGCTTGACGATGACATGGAGGGAGCGGCTTGCCGCAGCCGGGGACTACCCCAGGCTGCGGGAGGAGCTGGCAGAGACACGGAAGGAGCTTGCGGACAGCCAGGTCAAATGTGCCCAACTGGAGGATAATCTCCTCCGGTTAGTGGTGAAGTGTGATGAGTTGAGCGATACCGCGCAGAGGCGCGGCGATATATTGGCGCGCACCCGGCAAAGTATGAAAGCATTTCGGGCCGCCCTGCTGTCCTTCTGCCCTGAGCTGAACACCACGGAACGGCTGCGTCAATTTTATAACTGTGTCGCCCCGGAATTTGACCCGGATGGTTTTCACCTGTACTTCGCGGCTGAGGAGCTCTCCGGCATCCGCAACCTGTACGGATGTTTCCCATACGAGGACGCCTGTGGCTGTTTTGAGGAGGCGGACGGCCATGCGCTCCTGCGCTGGCTGACCGCCGCCCATTTTGGGGCGGTTTCCTGGGAGGTCGTACCTGGAACCACCTATGAACGGGCCGTTTTGCAGGAGGTGGACACATCCACGGCGGAGTATCAGGCGTTTGAACGGCAGTTCTATGCCAAGGCGCTGGAGCGCATGGGATTTCAGGAGTTCCTGCCGGTGGAACCTGGTAAGGTACAGGAGCAGACAAAGCGACGAGAGGAAAGCAGGTGATGACAATCGAATATAAAAGAACGCGCAATACGGACAGCACAAAAATCGACAAGGACGCCTTCTGGGACCTGATCGCCCAGGCGAAAGCGCAATGCGGCCAGGATCAGGATGCTTTCGCTAAATGGCTGGAAGGACGGCTGACGGAGATGGGACCGGAGCAGGCCCTGAATTTTGACGCCATCATTCATGGTTACCGGGATTTGGCGTACAAGTACGGTCTCTGGAGCGCAGCCTCCATCCTGTGTGACGGCTGCAGCGATGACGGTTTTATAGACTTCCGGGACTGGCTCATCGCCCAGGGCCGGGAGGTGTACATGGCTGCCCTGAAGGACCCGGACTCACTGACGGATGTCTCTGTTTATGGGGGCTGTTGCTTTGAATCCCTAAGTTGTGTGGGCAGCTATGCCTATCAAAAACTAACCGGGCGTGACAGCAATGAAAATTTTGACCGTGAAGATTATCAGGCATTGGTGGAGGAATTGAAAAAGGACATCGTCTATGATGACGGCATTGAGTATCCATATACATGGAGCGAGACAGCGGCCTATCTCCCCAGGCTGTGCGCTAAATATATAACGCCAGAGGAGCTGGCGCGGCGTATCAGACAGCGTGACGATACCTGGAATACCACCAGCCCGAATATTCAGCAGGCCCGCGCCACTGCACTGAAAAGCAAAAAAACCAAAAGGAATCGGGGTGAATCCAGATGAGTAATCCCATCACCATCGGGGTGGACCACGGCTATGCACAAATCAAAACCGCCCACTTCACCTTCCCCACCGGGCTGGTGGAGTACGAACACGAACCCTACACGCAGAGGAATGTGCTGGAATATGGAGGCAGATATTTTGTGGTGGGCAGCGGGCGCCAGCCGCTCCAGCGGGACAAGACCCGGACGGAGGACTACTACCTCCTGACCCTGGCAGCCATCGCCAGAGAGCTGGCCTACCGGGGCGCGGAGCGCAGCGCCACCGTCCACCTGGCCGCCGGTCTGCCCCTGACCAGCTTTGGCCGGGATAAGAAGAAGTTTCGGGACTACCTGTTCCGGGACGGACAGATGGCGTCCTTCCGGTACGATGGCGTGGACTATGCCGTCACCATCTCGGAGGTGTCCCTGTTTCCCCAGGGCTACGCCGCCGTGCTGACCCAGACGGAGCTGCTGGATGAACCCTCCGTCATCGTGGCGGACATCGGGGGCTGGACGGTGGACCTGATGCGGCTGGACAACCGTATCCCCAACGCCGCCACCTGCCGGAGCCTGGAGCTGGGCATGATCCGCTGTATTGACGGGATCAGCGAACAGGTGCGGCGGATGTTCGGCGTGTCTATGACCGACGCCCAGATCGAGAGTGTTCTGCGGGGCGACGCCGGCAGTATGGATGAGCGGCTCAGAGCCGTCATCCACGCCCAGGCGGACAGGTACATCCAGGGCCTCCTCTCCGCCATCACGGAGAGCGGACTGGACGCCCGCGCCATGCCCACCATCTTCCTGGGCGGCGGCGCGGCGCTGATGAAGCGCCGTGTGGCGGCCACAGAGGGCCTGTGCCGGCCTTTTATCCTGGATGATGTATGCCTGAACGCCAAGGGCTATGAGCGCCTTGCGGGGCAGATGTCGGGAGGGGTAAAGGGTGGATGAGAAACGGCGGCTGAACCTCTCCTTCTCCCTGGCCTCTCCCCAGCAGAGGGAGGCTTGGCGCATCCTGCGCTCTATCCCTGCCGGGCAGCGGACGGACGCTGTGTGCCGAATGGTGTGCAGGGCTCATGAGCAGGAGGCGCTGCTGTCCGCCATCCGGGGGCTCATCCGGGAGGAATTGAAGGATCTACAGCTTAAAACTGAACCAGAGACGCAGGCCGGGGGCGTGGATGAGAGCGTCCTCGGCTTTCTGCGCGCGCTCCAGGGGGGAGATGATATGACCTGATCCGATACTTTGATATGTTCGCGGGCATCGGCGGCTTTCGGGCCGGGCTGACCCGCGTGGGCGGGTTCCAGTGTGTCGGACACTGCGAGATCGACAAGTACGCCGATGCCAGCTACCGCGCCATCCACGATATCCGAGAGGAGGAGCGATACTATCCAGACGCCAGAAAAATCGACCCCAACGATCTGCCCGGCTTCGACCTCCTGTGCGGAGGCTTCCCCTGCCAGCCGTTTTCTTACGCTGGCCAGAGGCGGGGGGTTGCCGACGCCAGAGGCACTCTCTTCTTTGAAATTGCCCGGCTGGCTCAAGCCCGGCGGCCCCGGTATCTGCTGCTTGAAAATGTTCCCGGAATTTTGGGCCATGACAAAGGGCGCACATTTGCGGCCATTCTCGCCGCGCTGGATGACCTGGGGTATCATGTCGAATGGGCTGTGCTTAACTCAAAACATCATGGAGTCCCCCAATTAAGGCGAAGGGTGTTCCTTATCTGCTATCTTGATCCCCGATGCGCCGGAAAAATACTTCCTGTCTTTGGCACAGACGGAAAAGCTCTTGTACAGATCCTCGGAGGAGCGCAGGGCTACCGGGTCTACGATACCGACGGAGTCGCCTGTACACAGACAGCGGGAGGCGGAGGGCAAGGGGTGAAAACCGGGCTGTATTTGGTTGGGTTTAACCGTAAAGAGGGCGTGATAGGAAAACGCACAACCGCGCTATCCCTCAACGCAAGTGATTTCCGTGGTATCAACCGAAATCAGACTCAAAACGCAGTGTTTATGGACCTATGCACTGGACATCCCAAGCAGACCGGACAGGCCCGGTGCCTCACTGCCCGATATGGGCAGACCACCCTCTCCAACCACCGGGCGGAGCGTTCCGGGGTGCTGATGATCCGAGAATCAACAAAACAGGGCTATAAAGAAGCTGTCATAGGAGACAGTGTGGATCTGGGCTACCCTGACAGCAAGACCAGAGGCGGCTGGGTAAGTAAACTTGCCCACGATACTGCCAGCGTCCAGGGAATCGTGGAGCGCGGCGGGCGCATCCGCCGTCTCATGCCCAGGGAGTGTCTCCGTCTCCAGGGCTTTGAGGAGGACCAGATCGACAAGATCCTGGCCATTAACTCAGATGCCCAGGCCTATAAGCAAGCCGGCAACAGCGTTACGGTCAATGTGATAGAGGCCATCGGCCGCCGTATTCGGGCGGTGGATGAGGAGCTCAGGAAGGGGGATGCCGCGGCATGAACGAGATCGGCATCAAGGATCAGTGCTTTGGCGTGGAGGTGGAGATGACGGGTATTACCCGTGCGCAGGCCGCCCAGGCTCTGGCGGACTTTTTCGGAAGGCTGCCGTAGCACAAAGGCGGCGTCTATGATACCTGGAAGGTAAAGGACCCTGCAGGCAAGGAGTGGAAGCTGGTCAGTGGCAGCATTACCGGGGAGCAGTGGACTGGAACAGAGTATGTGGAAAACAACATTAAAGATTTTCGTGTGGAGCTGGTCACCCCCAAGCTGACCTACTCAGAACTGCCCAGACTCCAGGAGTGTATACGGCGAGTAAAGAAGATCGGCGCCAAGGTCAACAGCTCCTGCGGCATCCATGTCCATGTGGACGCCGCCAACCACAACCGGCAGAGCCTCAAAAACCTCCTGAGTATTATGTTTTCCAAGGAGGATATCCTCTTCAAAGCATTGCAGGTGAATCCCAACCGTGTAGCGAAGTATTGCCAAAAGGTGCGAGAGCCTATGCTAAGGAAAGCCCGCCAGCTGCTCTCCGCCGAGGAGACGACAGATCTCACCCAGTTAGAGCGGATCTGGTATGAGGGCAATGTGAGCAGCAGTGAGCATTATAACTGGACGCGGTACTACGCGCTGAACCTCCATTCAGTTTTTTACCGGGGCACAGTGGAGTGGCGGTGCTTCAACTCCACCCTGAATCCCGAACTGGCCGCCGCCTATGTGAATCTCTGCCTCGCCATGTCCGCCCAGGCCATCGCCCAGCGTAGCACCATCATGCGCAAGACCCACAGCGACAACGAGCTGTTCACCTTCCGGGTGTGGCTGGTACGGCTGGGCCTCAACGGCAACGAGTTCAGGGAGACCCGAAACCTGCTGCTGGCGAATCTGGATGGAGACCGGGCCTGGCGCTTCGACAAGGACAGCTATGAAGTCAACCGAAACAAGAAGAAAAAACACCGTGAGGCGGAGAGGTGACTATGAAAATACGAATTGATGACGCCACTTACGAGGGGACCGGGGTGGAGATCCTGGAGGAGCTCCGGCTTGCCAGCTTTGACCCCACTGAATTCCCGGACACGGAGAGCTATCTCTGGCAGCTCCGCAGTAATTTCATCCGCATGACGGACCGGGACTGTGTTCTGCCGGAGCGCGGCCTGGAGGAGCAGGCTCAGGCCCTGTTCGGGGAGCTGGCAAGGATCAGCGCGCTGGAGGTACTGGAGGATGGCTGAGGGAAAGCTGTATTTCGCCTACGGGAGCAATATCAACCTGGAGCAGATGGCCCAGCGCTGCCCGGACGCCCAGGTGGTGGGCCCAGTCACTCTGGAGAATTATGAACTTCTGTTCCGCGGCAACCTGCGGGGCAACGGAGTGGCCACCATCGCTCCCAGGGAGGGGAGCACGGTACATGGCCTGCTGTGGAGCATTACACCAAAGTGTGAACGCGCTCTGGATTATTATGAGGGGTACCCTCGCCTGTATGGGAAGGAGCCAGTGACAGTCCGGGACCGCGAGGGGCAGGAGCACACGGTTATGGCCTATGTGATGACGGAGCTGTGCAAGGAGCCCTCCATCCCCTCCTTCTATTACTACGGCGGCATCCTGGAGGGCTACCAGCAGAACGGATTGCCCACACAGCCGCTGAAGCAGGCGTGGGAAAACTGCGTGGAGGAGGTCCACCGGGAGACAGAGCGGATTAACCGCAGCGCCTGCGACCAGCTCTCGTCCAGGCGGAAGAAAGACCGTGGGCGATAACCCTCGAATCAGTCAGGAGGCAGAACCTATGCCAAACAAAAGCATTTCCCTGTCTGGGGACGTACATATCAGCACAGAACAGGTTTATACCACCGTGGACGCGCTGGAGGCGCTGAAGGCCATTGGCCTGGCCTATGGCCTCTACAGCCGCGCGGAGGAGCTCCACGGTCAGCGCGTCCATCTGGAGGTGCGGAAGGGCCGCCCCGCTCTCGTTGTGCAGGAGGATTTCAGCTGCCATGGAAGTCCCTGCTGGGAGACGGTTCGGACCTTGACCGAGGACCCGGCAGAGATCCAGCAGTACATGGCCTTTCGGAATGTGCTGCATATCATTCAGCAGCGGGATCGTGGGGAACGGCTGCCCGCAGAACAGCGGACAGGCGACAGAGTCCCTGAGCATCCACCCAAGCAAGGCGGAAGATCCCATGAGCGCTGAACCATACCAGCTCCAGACCAGCGGTGAGCTTGATGTCAACGACCTGTTTACAACGAAATTACAGGAGGGCGCCTGTGCGGCACATCTGCGTGGCGTATTTACCGATACGGACGAAGTCAAAATTACCCTGTTAAAGAAGAACGAGGAGCTGGCCTCCCCGGCGTTCCAGGCAGAATTGAGCGCCTTACTGGGAGCCCTTCGAGGAGACGGCGGGCCGCTGCGGGACCTCCCCTCCATGCGGGCATATTGTGAAGCGCGTCCCCAGGCGCTCATGCGCGGCAGACAAGCCTTTTACGCATTCCGAATCGACACCGGCCAATACCGGTATTATCTGCGCTTTTTCCCACAGCGGGAACTGCATAAATTTTTTATCCTTTGCTACCAGACAGACCGGCTACGGGAAGATCTCCCCGCGCCGGATTTTCATTCCCTGTACAGGAAAAGAAACCATAAAAAGAAAGTGGAAAGGGGCGAAAGATCGTGAAGGTTTTGATTGTGGAGCCCATGAAGCCCTGCTATGTACGAGAGATCAGCGGGCTGAAGGCCATGCAGGAGGTCGTGGGGGGAGAAATTGAAGCCACATACCCTTTCGCGGAAGCGGTGGCTGTCGTATGTAACGCCAACGGAAAGGGACTCGGCCTGCCCTTCAACCGCCCTCTGATAGACAATGCCGGACTGCCCTATGACATTGTCTGCGGGACCTTCTTCCTCGCCGGACTGGGCGCGGAGGACTTTGTTTCTTTGACAGAAGAACAGATCCAGAAGTATAAGAAGCTGTATGACAGCGTCATGGTCGCAACTGTGAAAAAAGAGCGGTCACCCCAGGGGAAAGGGCCTCGTCCTCATAACCCCGGACGCGGAGGGGAACGGTGAATACAGAGGAGCCTATGACTAATTACGACCTGACCAGCATTGGAGCGATCTCCGCTTCCGCAAAGCTGGCCCATATTCGTGCCAATCAGGAGCCGGACCAGAACAGCTACAACGCCGCATGGCTCCACGGCTACGCTGACGCCCTGACCAATGTGGCAGACGCCCTGGAACACCAGCAGGAGCTTATGGACGCCGTCATTGGTTACATGGGCGGGCAGCATGACAGCGCGGAATTATACGACATTCTCCATGATACCCTGGCAATGTCCGACGAGGATATTCTGTCTCTGGGCTTCGACCTGCCCCAGTGCCATGCGCATGACACGGAGATATCCACAAAAAGATCAAAAGTCTGCAAATAAAAAGTCAAGCCTCTGAATGAAAAAATCCTCATTGGAAAACAGGGCAGGCAAAAAAGGCCAAC
>NZ_CAXSQB010000009.1:0-10795 GCF_964239415.1 Clostridium sp. ATCC BAA-442
GGCCACCGCCCCCTCCTCCGACTGCTGGGGGGCCAGCACCATGGGCACGCCGCACCAGATGCTCTCGCTGACGCTGTTCATCCCGCAGTGGGTGAGAAACACCGACGCCTCCCCCAGCACCCGGAGCTGCTCCACCCTGGCCTCTGCCCGGACATTGGGGGGCAGAGCGCCCAGCGTTTCCGCCCCCGCCGGGCTGCCCACCGACAGCAGCACATCCCACGGTCCGTCCCCCAGGCCCTCCGCGCAGGCCCGGTAAAAGCCGGTGTTCCCGTGCATAACCGTGCCCAGGGAGACGTACACCAGCGGCCGCTCCCGCCGCTGCGTCCGGGGCGGCAGCTCCGGGAGGGACGGCCCCACAAAGGCCACCCGCTCCCCGAAGTGCTCGCCGCCGGGCTGGAAGGCCCGGGAGGTATAGACAATGGTATCGGTCTCGCTGTCATTCTGAATCAGCTCGGTGAGCTTTTCCACCTCGTACCCGTGCTCCCGCAGCAGGGCCAGCCTCTTCCCGATTTGGGGCAGGCCCGCCAGGGTGTAGAATACCTCCAGCGGGCCGGGGCGCATCTCCCTGGCGGTCTCCCGGTCAAAGGCGAAGGTGGTGGTGGAGCACACCAGCGGCAGCCCCAGCCGCCGGGCGTACAGCTTGCCCCAGACGCAGATGGAATCGGCCACCACGCAGTCCGGCCGGAATTCGCCCAGCTCCCGGAGCGTCTTCTCCTCCATGGCCACCGTCACATCGATCACCATCGCCATGAGGCTGGAGAAGTCGTGCCCCATCCGCCGCCCCAGATCTCTGGGGGCGGGGGGCAGGAAGGTGTCGCAGGGGACGAACTCGGCTCCCGCGCCCTCCAGCTTCGCCCGGAATTCCTCAAAGGAGTAGTAGCGCACCCGGTGCCCCCGGCGCACCAACTGCCGCACCACCTCCACCGTGGGATTGGTGTGTCCGTAGGCGGGAATGGAGAAAAAGACGATCCGGCTCATATTACGCACCCCTTTTCTTATTGGTAATACTTTTCTTACTTATAGCACCGCAAAGGCAGAATGTCAAGATGAAATAAAAAGTGGCGCGCCTGAAGGCGCGGCACTTTTATTGCTCCCGGTCCGAAAAGACATCACGGAAGACCGGGTCCGCCTTTTCAAAGGTCTGGAGTGCAATCCCCCGGTTCACGTCCGCCAGCAGCAGCAGCGTGTCCCCGGGCCGGACGCCGAACATCTCCCGCACCTCCTTGGGCACCACGATCTGCCCCTTCGGCCCCAGCTTCACCGAGGCCAGATACTTTCCCTCCGGCATAGCCGCCTTGTCCATCGTTCTTCCCTCCTCCGCCTATCTGTTGGAATTGTAACCGATTTCCTACGCTTCGTCAACCGGGATTGCCCCAGTTGTCAACCAGATGCTTCTCTGCTACAATACAGGCAGAACGGAAGGAGGCGGCCGCCGTGCAGCTTGATCCCATCACCCGCGCAGTCCTGGACGCCATGCAGGAGGGCGTGCTGATCATTGACGCGCAGGAGCGCATTGTCTATGGAAACCGGGCCTATGTGGCCTTTCTGGAGAAGGAGGCCGGCGGGCCCATCGGGCCGATCGAGGGATACCCCCTGCGGCTACTGCGCCCCGGTGCCCGGCTGCCGGAGGTGCTGGCTCAGAAGCGCCCCATCCTGCACACCCCGCGCCAGGAGAGCGAGGACATCTACTTCGTCAACATGTACCCCATCTTCGACGGAGCGGAGGTGGTGGGCGGCCTGTCGGTGGTTACCTTTTGGAAGGACGCCTTCGACTTCCGGGCGGAGCTGGAGCGCTATGAAAAGCGCAGCCGTCAGGTGCTCCGCCGAGTCAACAAGGCCAACGCCGCCCACTACACCTTTGACTCCATTGTGGCGGTCTCCCCCCGGTCGGCGGCCTGCCGGGAGCTGGCCAGCCGCCTGGCCCAGACCGACGTCACCGTCCTGCTCCAGTCGGAGAGCGGCACGGGAAAGGAGCTGTACGCCCAGGCCATCCACAACGCCAGCCCCCGCTCCGCCGGGGTGTTCGTTGCCATCAACTGCGCCAACTTCAACGCCAATATGCTGGAGTCCGAGCTCTTCGGCTATACCGAGGGGGCCTTCACCGGCGCCAAGCGGGGCGGGAAGATCGGCCTCTTTGAGGCCGCCGCCGGCGGGACGCTCTTTCTGGACGAGATCTCCGAGATGGACGTCGGCCTCCAGGCCAAGCTTCTGCGCGCCCTCCAGGAGCGCCGCATCCGGCCGGTGGGCGGCGTGGAGGAGGTGGAGACCGACGTGCGCATCATCGCCGCCTGCAACGCCGATCTGCCCCGCTATGTGGAGGAGGGGAAATTCCGCACCGACCTGTTCTACCGCCTCAACACCTTCCCCATCCACATCCCGCCGCTGCGGGAGCGGAGAGAGGACATCCCTCCTCTCTGCCGCAGCCTGCTGGACGAGCTGTCCCGCAAGCTCAAGCGACGCCTGGAGCTAACGCCCGAGGCCATGGACCGCCTGCTGGCCCACAACTGGCCGGGCAATGTGCGGGAGCTGCGCAACGTGCTGGAGTTCTGCGCCTATCTCACCCCCTCCGGCGTCATCACCGAGCTGTCCCTCCCCGAAAACCTCCGGACTGGTCCAACTGCACAGCCGTCTCTCACACTGGCCCAGCGTACCCGGGCCTTTGAACGGGCGGAGATTCTCCGCCTATTAGAGCGCAATGGTGCCTCTCTGGAGGGTAAGAAAAAGACAGCCGCACAGCTTGGCATCTCTCTTGCCAGCCTTTACAATAAATTGAATATGCAGTTTTAATTTATTAGAATTCTATTCTAATAAATTAGAAACCAGCCGCACCAACCTATAGAGGCAGTTACCATTTGGTTTCTGCCCGATTGGATTCTAATATTTTAGAAACCCGCCCTCTCTCTGCCCGCTCTTTGTTTCCCCGGAGCTACCTGAGGGTCGGGTTTTTGCGCCTTTATCCATACCTCCCTATCTTGGCATGCCGCTTGCATATTTCTTTTAGCACAAGCAGCGTGTGGAGAGGTTGCTTGAAATAAGAGGAGGTTATGTGAATGTCACCTTTAGCAATTCTCGGATTCCTGACGGTCATCATCATGCTGGTACTGATTATGACCAAAAAAGCATCTCCGCTGGTGGCTCTGATCGTAGTTCCCGTGGTCACCGGCATCATCTCCTGCTTCTTCATCGCGGTCGTGCCGGAGGGCGCCGCGGAGGGAACGCAGGGTGTTGTGAACTTTTTCGCCAACTTCAAGTCCTTGGGCGACATGATCACCGGCTCCAAGGGCATCGGCTCCGTGGCGGCCACCGGCGTCATGTTCATCTTCTCCATTCTGTTCTTTGGCATCCTGACCGATGCCGGCACCTTCCGCCCCATCATAAAGGGCATTCTGAACCTGGTAGGCACCGATCCCGTCAAAATCGGCATCGGCACCGCCATTCTGGCTGCCATCGTCCATCTGGACGGCTCCGGAGCGGTCACCTTCCTGATCTGTGTGCCCGCGCTGCTTCCTCTGTATGACGCGCTCGGCATGCGCCGCACTACGCTGGCCACCATTGTGGCCCTCTCCGCCGGCACCATGAATATCCTGCCCTGGGGCGGCCCCACAATTCGCGCCCATACCGCCCTGGCCACCATGGCGGGCACGGAGGCCACCGTCACCGGATTTTTTATGCCAGTCCTCCCCGCCGTACTGGCAGGCCTGGTTTGCGTGCTGGTCATCTCCGCCTTCCTTGGCGCGGGTGAGAAGAAGCGCATCGGCACCGTGGCCCTTCAGGCCGCCGGACATGCCGAGCAGGAGCTTACGGACGAACAGAAAGCCCTCCTTCGCCCCCGCCTGTTCTGGGTGAACATTCTCCTGATCGTTGCCGCCATTGTGTCTCTGCTCTTCTCTGGCTTTGCCCCCGCAGTGGTATTCATGTTCTTCTATGTGCTGGCCACAGTCATCAACTACCCCAGCGTGAAGGATTCCAAGGCCCGGGTGGACGCCCACGCCAAGGAGGCCCTTATGATGTGCTCCGTGCTCTTTGCCGCCGGGTGCTTTACCGGCATCATGCAGGGCACCGGCATGATCACCGAGATGGCCAGCACCCTGGTGTCCGTCATCCCCAATACGCTTGGCCAGTTCTTCCCCCTCATCGTCGGCATCATCGGTATGCCCGCCTCCCTGCTCTTTGATCCCGACTCCTTCTACTATGGCGTGCTCCCCGTGCTGGCGCAGACCGCCGAGGGCTTCGGCGTCGTGGGAGCCGACGTTGGCCGCGCCGCTATCCTGGGCCAGATGACCGTCGGCTTCCCCGTCTCTCCCCTGACCGCCTCCACCTTCCTGCTGGTGGGCCTGTCCGGTGTGGACTTCGGCGAGCACCAGAAGAAGACTATCCCGCTGGCCTGGCTGGTATCCCTGGTGATGGTGGCCGTTGCTATTCTCACCCGCGGCATCGCCATCTGAGCCGCTCTCTCGTCTTTGAAATGTCAATTATCAGAAAGGAAGTCATTGCATGACGAAAACCATCCGCATCGGCAGCGGCGCCGGCTATGCCGGCGACCGGCTGGAGCCCTCGCTGGAGCTGATCGAAAAGGGCAACCTGGACTACATCAGCTACGAGTGCCTGGCCGAGCGCACCATCGCCATCGGTCAGCAGGCCAAGCTGAAGGACCCGTCCAAGGGGTACAACGGCCTGCTGGAGCACCGCATGGAGAGGGCCCTTCCCCTGTGCTGGAAGCACAAGGTGAAGCTCATCACCAACATGGGCTCCGCCAACCCCCAGGCCGCCGCCCAGAAGTGCGTGGAGATTGCCCACAGGCACGGACTGACCGGCATGAAGATCGCCTGCGTCACCGGCGACGACCTGCTGCCCGTCATCGACAAGTACATGGACACCGAGGTGTGGGAGACCCACGAACCCCTGTCCAAGCTCCCCGGCGAGATCGTCTCCGCCAACGCCTATATGGGCGTAGAGGGAATCCTGAAGGCCCTGGAGCAAGGCGCCGATGTGGTCATTACCGGCCGTGTGGCCGACCCCGCCATCTTCATGGCTCCTATGATCCATGAGTTTGGCTGGTCTCTGGAGGACTGGGACAAGCTGGGCAAGGGCACCATCATGGGCCATCTGCTGGAGTGCGGCGGTCAGGTCACCGGCGGTTACTTCGCCGAGCCCGGCAAGAAGGATGTGCCCGGCGTGGGCCACTTGGGTTTCCCCATCATCGAGGTGTCCGAGGACGGCTCTTTCTTCGTCACCAAGGTTCCGGAGTCCGGCGGCATGGTCACGGTGGAGACCTGTTCCGAGCAAATCTGCTACGAAATCCACGATCCGGAGAACTATCTGACCCCGGACGTGGTGGCTGACTGCAAGCAGATTACCTTCACGGAGGTAGAGAAGGACAAGGTGGCTGTCACCGGCATTACCGGCAAGCCCAAGACCGAGACCTTCAAGTGCTCCATCGGCTACAAGGACTGCTTCATCGGCGACGGCGAAATCAGCTACGGCGGCCCCGGCTGCGTGGCCCGCGGCAGGCTGGCCCTGGACATCATCAAGGAACGCCTGGAGCTGGTGGCCCCCGGCGTGTTTGACGAGCTGAAGTTCGACCTCATCGGCTGCAACAGCCTGTACTGGAACCCTGACTTCAAGTACAACGAAGAGCCCAGCGAGGTGCGGGTCCGCGTGTCCGGCCGGGCCAAGGCCAGGGCCGACGCCGAGCTCATCGGCAACGAGGTGGAGGCCCTCTACACCAATGGCCCAGCCGGCGGCTGCGGCGCCGTCAAGCGCACCCGCGACATTGTGTCCGTGGCCTCCATTCTGGTGAGCCGCTGCGATGTTAAGCCCGAAGTCGAGATCTTTGAAGTCTGATTTCAAGACAGAAAGGAGGCATTTTCTATGAAACTCTGGGATATCGCACACTCCCGCACCGGCGACAAGGGCAACATCTCCAACATCTCCCTCATCGCCTACGACCCCAAGGACTATGCGCTGCTCAAGGAGAGAGTCACCGCTGAGCGGGTGAAGGAGCACTTCAAGGGCATGGTCAAGGGTGAGGTGGTTCGCTATGAGCTGCCCAATATCCATGCGCTGAACTTTGTCATGTACGCCGCCCTGGGCGGCGGCGTAACCCGCTCCCTCTCCGTGGACATGCACGGCAAGGGCCTGTCCTCCTACCTGCTGGACATGGAGCTTTGAGCCTTTTCAAAAAAAGCGCCGCCGGTTCTGGCGTCGATCTTGTACTCGTACTCCATGCCGCCGGCCTTGAACTCCACCTTATAGCAGGGCGTGCGCTCGTCCAGCTCCTCCTCCACCTCCAGCTCGTAGGTGTCGGTCAGCGCCACCCCCGCGTGGGCCAACGCCGCGTCCCGGGCGGCATCCCGCCCGATGGCCTGGTCCGCGGGCAGGGCATTGGGGTGCTCCTCCCGCTTGCTCTTGAGCACGCTGCCGTCCGCGGCGGCAATCTCGTACTCGTACTCTGTAGTACCTGCCCAGAATTCCAGCTCGTAGGTCAGGCGGCCATCGTCAAAGTCCCGCTTGACCGTCAGCCCGCGCACGTCCCCTTCGGCCACGCCCGCATGGGCGAAGGCCGCGGCTTTGGCCGCCGCCTCGCCGATGTCGGTCTGAACGGTGCTTCCGCCGCCGGGCAGGCTGCCGCCCTTTTGCTCCCGCCCGTGCTTGACAATGGCGCCGGTGGCGGCATCTACATCGTACTCATACTCCGTGTTTCCGGCAAAAAACTCCACCTCGTATACCATACGGCCGTCCTCATAGTCGTAGTCAGCCTCCAGGAACACCACGTCCCCACTGGTCACACCCGCATGGGTCAGGGCAGCCTCCTTGGCGGCCTCCACACCGATATAGGCGCTCTGGCTGGCCGTACCTACCGAGTTCAGCGCCGGGTTGGAGGCGGTCGTGCTGGTCTGTCCCCCCGCGCTGTCCGGGGTCTGGACTGCGGTGGAATTGGCCAGCAGATTCAGCTCATTGATGGACAGCCCCACCAGGGACTCAAACGTGAGATGGTTGCTGCTGTCCACCAGGGACTGGATCAGCGTGGCCTTGCCCAGCGAGATGCCATACTCGTCCGCCTTTTGCTGAAGGGCGCTGTCCCCACTGAGGGTCTGGGAGAGGATCGCTCCGTTGACTTTGGCGGAGTCCAGCACCTGCCCAATTTCCGTGGTCAGCTTCTGCTCCAGGGCTGCGCCCCGGGCCGCGTCGTCGTCCTCCACCGAGATGAGGATGGAGTTGGCCAGCTCATCCACATAGCCGTGCTTGAGCAGAGAGCCCATGATGGCGTTGACCGCCACATTCAGATCGGCCCCCTTCAGGTCCATGCCGTCCAGAATTTCGTTGGCGTCCGCGTTCAGAGGAACGGCCGAGACCACCTTCTCCTGCCGGTTTACATCCAGCTCCACGCTGGGATTGACATCCAGAGAGATGACCGAAGCCACGGCGTTGGCCTGGTAGTACTGAACACCGGCGCCTCCGCCCACCACCACCAGCGCCAGGCAGGCCGCCGCAAGCCAAGCCATGGCCGCCTTTTTCCGCGGCTTCCGCGCCGGTACAGTCATGGGAATCACGTTTCCCCGCCGCGGTTCGCACCGGGAGAGGAGCGCCTCCAGATGGTCGGGCGCGGCGTGCTCCAGCGCGGTGCGCAGACGCTGTTCCAGTTCCTGATCGGTCACAGGGCATCCCCTCCTTCCAGCTTCGTCTTTAGTTTCAGGAGCGCGCGGCGGTACTTGGACAGCACCGTGGACAGGGGCAGCTCCAGCAGACCTGCAATCTCCCTGTGCTTCCAGCCGGTCACCGCGTGGAGCAGCACAATTTGCCGTTCGTCATCCGCCAGCGCGGTGAGGGCGGCGTCCAGCACCTGCCGGTCCTCCACCGTCACCATCGGGTTCTCCGCTGCCAGCCGTTCCCAGTCCTCCAGAGCCATGTCCTGGGTCCTGCCCCGCTCCCGCAGCTTCATCAGGGCGAGGTTGCGGGCGATGGTCAGCAGCCAGGCCAGCGGTGTACCCTGGGGACGGTACTGATGGGCGTTTTCCCAGGCCCGCACAAAAGCGTCCTGGGTCACATCCTCAGCGTCATGCTGGTTTTTCAGGTAGGATAGGGCCAGGCCGTACACCGACGTCCGCGTGCGGTGGTACAGCTCTGCCAGCGCCTCCTGATCCCCCCCGGCCAGCCGGGCCATCAGCGGCTCCAGCAGCTCCGGCGCAGTGGTGGTGCGGCGCTCCTCTGCCATTGTCTCAAGCAGGATTAACATGGTGTCGCGCTCCTGTCATCTTCTTAATGTACGGGAGCAGCGTTTTATTGCGCCGCCCCTCTCTTTTTTCCCGATTTTATTATATCCCATTCAGCCGCTAGGAGTAAAGCTCTTTTTTGCTGCGCCCAAGCCGCTTTGTACCGCGGCACAGGAGTGCTTATTCCTGAGCCCCCATGGCCGCCTCCAGCTTCTTGAGTGCTTTTTTCTCAATGCGCGATACCTCGCGCCGCGGTTATTGTAACCAGAGGTCCATTAAAAAAGCGCCTCCGGTGGACAGAAGCGGAAGTGGATGATGAGCTCCCTCTGTTCAGTTAGCTCCACCCGCTCAATGAGGCTTACCAGAAGCTCCCGGTTGTCACCAGCCTCATCCAGAAAACGCTGAACCAGGGCCCCGGCCTTGTCCCCGGCCTCCGGGCTTTCCCGGTGTTCCAGCTCTGTCACACGCCGCTCCAGTGCGCCGCGCTCCTCGCGGGCCTGCCGGTAGAGCCGTGCAAAATCCGCCTCGGCCAGCAGGCCACTGAGCTGATCCAAATACATCCGGTCCAGGACGGTGGTCAGGCGGCCTATTTTGGCCCGCAGGGCCCGGATTTCCGCCGTGGGATTTTCCCCTCCATGAGCCTCTGCTACGGCAGACCGGGCGGCGGGCAGCAGGGCCGCAGGCTCCAGGCAGGCCCCGCAGGCCTCCCGCAGCTTGGCTACCACGGCACGAGTGACGGTCTGCTCCTGAATGGAGTGGCAGGTGCAGCCCCCTGTCTTTGTGAACCGCTGGTAGGTGCGGCAAACCAGATACCGCACATCCTCCCCCCGGCTGTTTTTCCGGTTGAGCACCGCCAGCGGGTGCCCGCACTCGTGACAGAAAAGCAGCCCTTTCAGCGGAAACTCATAGGTTCGGCTGCGGGTGTGCCGCCGGCTGGCCAACAGACGCCCCACCCGTTCAAAGGTCTCCGGCGTCACCAGCGGCTCATGGGTTCCCTCCACCACCACCCAGTCCTCCGGTAGCTGCCGAATGCACTTTTTGCTCTTGTAACTGACCTTCCGTCGGCGCCCCTGTACCATATTTCCAATATAGGTTTCGTTTTGCAGCATCTCAGAGATGCGCTCACCGCTCCACTGTCCGGTACCGGAGGGATACAGGCCCGCGTAGCACCCCGGCGATGGGATGCCCTCAGCGTTGAGCTGCGCGGCGATCTGGCGGCAGCTCAGGCCCTCCAGCGCCAGCCGGAAAATACGTCGTACCACCGGCGCGGCCCCCTCGTCCACCACAATTTTGTTCTTTTCCGCAGGGTGCATCTGATAGCCATATACCGGCTTGCCGCCGATAAACAGCCCCTTTCGCTGTTTGTCCCGCTTGACGCTGGAGATCTTTTTAGAGATGTCCTTTGCGTACATGTCGTTCATAATGGCCCGGAACGGCGTGATCTCGTTGGCGCTGGAGTCCACACCGGTGTCGATGCCGTCCAACAGGGAGATGTACCGCACACGGTGTTCCGGGAAATAGCGCTCCATATAGTGGCCGGTCATGATGTAGTCGCGCCCCAGCCGGGACAGATCCTTGGTAATCACCATGTTCACCCGTCCGGCCTCAATGTCCCGCAGCATCCGCCGGAACTCCGGACGGTCGAAGCTGGTGCCCGACCAGCCGTCGTCCACATAGAGGCCGGCCACCGGCACCCCCCGCTGGCGGGCAAAGTCCTCCAGCATGGCCCGCTGGTTGCTGACGCTCTCTGAGGGCCCGTCGGTTTCGTCCTCCCTGGACAGGCGGATATAAAGTGCGGCGCGGTACCTCTCCGCCCCTTCTATCTCCAGGTACATGAGTTACCTCCAGGGGTGTCCTTGTTAAGTTCCCGCGCCAAAAAGGCGCGGAATGAGCCTTGTACCAGTTCCTTTGCCTCCGCCCCTCCATCGGTATAGGTACACCGTACCGTCACTTCCCGCTTCCGCTGTCCCAAGCATATCCCTCCTTGCTACTGCTTGGTAAAGCTTATGCGGCAGGCGGCGTTCCTTGCCTGTCCAGTCAAGCTTAAAGAAAGGGGCGTCCCGATTGGGACGCCCCTTTCTTTAAGCTGTTACATAAAAAGTTTGCGTACGGGAATCGGATCCAGAAGCATCTTCTGCAAAGATAGTAATTTCTATGCGGTATTTTTCCCCTGAAATACCATTATAGTATATGGTATTCCCATGATAATAAGAATTGGTGGAAATCATTCCAGCATCATCTTGATTTAAAGAATTAGCAAGTGCCCAGGTCCCTCCTATTTGTTGGTATACTATAATCTTCTTAGCGCCAATGCGAGTCATTTTTCCTGTCCCGTCTACAGAAAATGAAATAGCAATTTTGCCATTCCCCGTTGCTTTTGCATTCATACTATAGCTTGTGAGTTGCTCACTAGCTCGATACTCTATATTACTATATGCCAATACTGGAACGGCTAATAGTATAGCAACTACCAGTAGAACTAAAAAATATTTTATTTTACGTTTAGTCATTTTTCCCATCCTCATAAATTGAATCTAGCATTTTCTCTATTTCTATTTTCGAAACATCTCCACTAATTGCAC
>NZ_CAXSQB010000009.1:10844-58943 GCF_964239415.1 Clostridium sp. ATCC BAA-442
TTTTCCCAAGTTATCAAATATATAATGTTTTATCCCCCCTATAAAATATTCTTCTACAGAGTAATCGTTTTTTTCATAAGATGTAAACGAATCACTATATCTATTATAAAAAATTGAAATCATTCTCTCCCCATTTAAATAATATGCGCGTATCTCAATTCTTTCAGGTTCTTGAAGTTTATTTACCATAATGCCATCTAAAATAAACCCCTCTGGTATCCAACTTGGTACAATATTAGCTGTTATTCCATACTCCTTTAATGCTTCCTCAAGATTTTCATATTCGCAGCTTTCAGGAAGTGTATATTCATTTTTAAATGTATTAGCATTATCCTTCATCAAAAATATGTCGTCCGACCAGGAACTAATCATCTGAAACACATTCTCGAAACCAAGCGCAGGGGGCAATGCGATACACACCACCACAGCCGCTACTATGACAACGCGTCGAAAAAAGTGGCGTTTTGGCCTTCTTTGGGGCCGGTACTCTGTCTGAGAGGGGGCTGGTTCTGATGGGGCTGTTCCGGGGTTCTCTGCGGGGTAGAGGGACAGGTCCTCCCCCTCCGGGGTATTATAGTACTGCTGAAACTCCTCCCATGCCTGCTCGGGGTCGGGGAGAAGCCCTGTCGGATGTCTCTCTTCTCTCTCTAAGACCACCTCCACAATTGCGTCTATATAAGCTTTGTCCTCGGGCGTTTCTGCGGGCGCCGGCGCAGCGGCCAGCAGCTCCATCAGCTTTTGGGTGCTCAGGCGGCTTAGATAGGCGTAGTTCTGATTTTTGCTCGGGCTTGCCATTCGATTGCGCCCCCTTCAATAATTTATATGTAGACAGCATCCTGTTTTTGGACAGGTCTCAAAAAAATCGCTCCGGGTGCTCCTCTATGGCGCGGCGGAGCTTTTTCTGCGTCCGCTCCACGCGCTTGTAACAGGCCCATAGGGAAATGCCAGCCGCCTTCGCCGCATCCACATAGGTCCAACCATCCAGGGTCACTCTTCGGAACAGGGTAAAATCCTCCTCGGAGACGACATCCAGACACAACTGCACCAATTCGCGGTCGCTGTCGTCCCATTCTGACGGTTCGCTCTCCGGCAGAAGCACTTCCAGCGGAAGAAAGGTCCGTTTCTGGCGGGCCTGCTCCCGCAGCATGTTCTTCGCCACCAGCCCCGCCGTTTTCCGCAGCCATCCGGCGGGATTTGGGCTGCTCATCATCTCCTCCGGCTTTTGGCACGCAATCCGCGCCGCTTCCTGAATGGCAACCTGTGCCGAGGGCATGTCCTTTAATATGGGGTAGAGCTCGAGGAGCATCCGCTTAAAATTCGCGTGGTAGAGTTCCTCCAGGAATTTCCCCTGTTCCTCATTCATGTATCATTCCCCCCTCGCCTGTTCTCTCTCTTTATTTTATCACAGGTGCTCCGGCTTTTCTTCCCTGCATTTTACCGGCTGTCTGGCAGGCCCTGAAAAAACTCCTCATAAGAAACGCCGTAAATCTGCTTCAAAGCGATCAGGACGCTGACCCGGATACTGTAGCGGCCCAGTTCCATCTGGGAGATGATTTCCCGGCTGACAGGGAGGCCCATGACCTGGAGCTTTACCGCGACCTGCTCCTGGGACAGTCCGGCCTGCTTGCGCAGGCGATGCAGGTTTTTGCCAATTGAGATATCCTGCTTAATTTTCTCTGACATGAAGACCTCCTTAAAATCAAGCCTGGAACCTATGGATTCCGTTTGATTTTACCTTGGTATTTGCGCCAGATACGGAATGTATTCATTCCAAACGGCTGTCAAAGAAAAAAAGTATCCTATTCCGTGGATATTGTCGACTTCCTTGGAAATTAACCCCACAAAAAAGCAGATTCCTCTCCCATCTTTCAATCATTTGTCCAATTTTCCTCTTTTGCGTACATATAGTTTTTGGAAAGCCTATCGGAGGTCAAGCAGCGGATGCGCTCCATCCACCAGAGGGTCGCTTGCGGCTCGGTCCACACCAGTCATGGACGCTCCCTTACATCTACTTTTTGAAAAAAGGAGTCTGTCCTATGACAAATTTCACCCTGTCACCTACTTTTGACGCGGCAAATGCCTCTCAAAAGGCAGAGCTGCTCCTGCGCCGGCTGGGCGTGCGCAGAAACCTGGTCGGATTTGACTACACCGTATACATGTCTGTGCAGGTGGCGGCCAATCCCAGCTCCCTCCAGTTGATCACCAAGCGTCTCTACCGGGAAACCGCCAAGCAGTTCCATACCACCTCAATCGCGGTGGAGCGCGCTGTCCGCACCGTAATCGGGGACTGCTGGAAACTTGAGGACCACAGCCTTCTGAATACCCTGGCCGGACGGCACCTGACCCGCAGTCCCTCCAACAGCGTATTCATTGACCTGGTGGCCGGATACCTCCGGTATCCGCTGAGCTGACTGTACCACTGGTGTTGATGTCGGCCGCACGTCCGGCACTCCGGGCCTCCCTCCGAGAAGCTGGCTTTTCCCGCTCTGACACCGCAGTGAGGGTGGCGTCTCCGTCCGGGCCGTCCCGGCCCCCGGAGACATCCCCCTCCGCGCTTGCAATAGCCGCGGCGCGATACATAGGAGCGGGAGATGCCGCACTGGGCCGCGATCTCCCGCTGGGTCAGGGGCGGGCGGGCATTCAGGCCATACCGGAGGGTGATGATCATGGCCTCCCGCTCGTCCAGGCATCGCTTGACGCACCGGCGCACCTTGGCGCAGGAGTCACGGGCATCCAGCTCCTCCAGCATATTGTCGTCCACGCTGATGGTGTCCATCAGCGACAGGGAGTTGCCGTCCCCATCCCCGTCAATGGAATCCGACAGGGAGACCTCCCCCTGCAGCTTCCGCTGGGCGCGGAAGTGCATCAGGATCTCGTTTTCGATACAGCGGGAGGCATAGGTGGCCAAGCGCACGTTCTTGTCCGGCTTGAAGGTACTGATCCCCTTGATCAGTCCGATGGTGCCGATGGAGATCAGATCGTCCTGATCCCCGTTGGGTGTATAGTACTTTTTCATGATGTGCGCCACCAGGCGCAGGTTGTGCTCGATGAGGATGTTCCGGGCCTCCAGATCACCCTGCGCCATCCGCTCCAGGTACATCCGCTCCTCCTCCGCTTTCAGCGGACGGGGGAAGGAGCCGCTTCCCCCGCCGGAGAGGCGCAGGGTGAAGAACAGGCTGTTGAGCATCAGCAAAATCCACGCAGTGAACATTTGTCACACCTCCATAGTTCCACTCTATTCCGCCCGCGTCTGTCCCTATGTCAACGATCCTGTTCCATGCGGGCTTCCCCTGCGGAACGTGAACGAAATTGACGGTTTTTCCCCCATTGCTTTTAGTGAAACTGCTAAATTTTTAAAAATCGCTCCCTCTATATTTACGAACCGCTGCCAGAAGGCTATAATTTATCGTGGTCGGAAATGAGCAAAATTTTTCGAAAATTTGACCGCGGAGTCAGATTTGGGGGAGCATTTTGGATATTGCGAATATAGTCGCCATGTTTGGCGCCATCGCCACGTTCCTGTTTGGTATGTCCACCATGACGGACGGCCTGGAGAAGCTCTCCAGCGGCCGGCTGGAGCATATCCTGGAGCGTCTTACCAGCAACGTATTCAAGGGGGTCCTTCTGGGGGCCGTCGTCACCGGGCTGATCCAGAGCTCCGCCGCCACCACCGTCATGTGCGTCGGTTTCGTCAACGCGGGCATCATGAAGCTGGAGCAGACGGTGGGCATCATCATGGGCGCCAATATCGGCACCACCGTCACCGCGCAGTTGCTGCGCCTGGGTGATATCGACGCGGACAACATCGTGATGATGTTCCTGCAGCCCTCCTTCCTGGGGCCCATTCTGGCGGTTGTGGGCATCATCTTCTACATGTTCATCAAGGGCGGGCACAAGCGCATTGTGGGCCAGATCGTGCTGGGCCTGGGCCTGCTGTTCATCGGCATGAACACCATGTCCTCCGCCGTGGAGCCGCTGAAGAATCTTCCGGAGTTCCAGTCGGTGTTTACCGCCTTCTCCAATCCCCTTCTGGGCGTAGCCGTGGGAGCGGCGGTCACCGCCCTGCTCCAGAGCTCCTCCGCCTCTATGGGCATACTCCAGGCCATCAGCACCACCGGCGTGGTTTCCTTCAACATCGCCATGCCGCTGATTATGGGCCAGAACATCGGCACCTGCATCACCGCGCTCATCTCGTCGGTGGGCGCTTCCAAAAATGCCAAGCGGACCGCCATGATTCACCTCTTTTTCAACATCATCGGCTCGGTCTTTTTTCTGGTGGTTCTGTACGCGGGCAACGCCCTGTTTCGCTTTCCGTTCTGGGAAAACACCATGGACATGGGCTCTATCGCCAACCTCCACCTGGCGTTCAACATCGCCTGTACTGCCCTGCTTCTTCCCTTCCACCGCCAGCTCGTCAAGCTGGTCAAGGCGGTGGTGCCCGGCGACGCGGAGGAGCGGGAGCTGTCCGTGCTGGACGACCGTTTCCTGTCCTCCCCCTCCCTGGCGCTGGAGCGGGCCCACGATGCGGTGGTGCAGATGAGCGAGTTCGCCCGGGACAACTACCGGCTGGCTGTGGAGCTCATCTGGAAATTTGACGCCAAGAAGCTGGAGCGGCTCAACGAAACCGAGGTGGCGCTGGACAAGCTGGAGGGTCTGCTGGACAACTATCTGGTCAAGCTCACCGACCGGGCGCTGACCGCCGAGGAGAGCACCCGGGTGTCCGAGCTGCTGCACACCCTGTCCGACTTTGAGCGCATCGGCGATTACGCTGTCAACGTCTCGGAGAGCGCGGTCGTCCTCCACGACCGGAACATTACCTTCTCCCCCCAGGCCCGGGCCGAGCTTGAGAGGCTCACCGCGGCGGTGGGAGAGACGCTGGACAAGACGGTAGCCTGCTACCAGAGCCGCCAGCGCACCCTGGCTGTCCAGGTGGAGCCGCTGGAGGAGGTTGTAGATCTGATCGCCGCCACCCTGAAAAACCGCCATGTGGAGCGCCTTAAGGCCGGTGAGTGCACCATCGAGCTGGGCACCCAGTTCCTGGAGCTGCTGATCAATCTGGAGCGCATGTCCGACCACTGTTCCAACGTGGCTCTGCACATCCTGCGCCAGACCTCCTCGCCCGACGACAAGGTGCGCATCGACTCCCACGCCTATATGCACGAGCTACATCACGGCGGTTTCAACCAGGAGTTTGACGACCTCTTTCAGGAGTACCGGACAAAATACTTCCAGCCCATTGCCGGGGACCCGGAGCGCGTTTGATAAAAAAGTACCCCCTGCCGCATGCGGCAGGGGGTACTTTTTGCTATTCATAAGCATAGCAAAGTTGGCCATGCGCCGCTTACCGCGGCACGGCCATGCGATTACGGGACGGCCCGCATGCGCAAACACTTCATGCACCTGAGCTTTTGCATTTTTTCGTGGTGCGCCCTGTTGGAGTGTTATACGCCTTCACCGGTCACGTCGCAGAACTCCGGCTCCTCCCCCAGCGCGAACTGGAGGGGGCGGTCTCCCTTCAGCAGGCGTGAGAGCTCCACATAGCGCACCCGGCTGTTCCGGTAAGTGAGCCAGTAGAAGCGCATGGACTCGGCGCAGAGAACGGAGGAATACACCGTGTAGTCATAGGGCACCACGCCCCGGTCGTGGGGGGTGATCTCCCCCGGCCCGGTGAGCTCCACCGCACCCAAAGGAAAGGCGGCGCTGTGGAGCAGGCGGAACAGAAGGGACACCCCCTCCGCTTCGTCCCCGCCCTTGACCGCGTGCTCCCGGAGGAAGGCCAGCCGCACGAAGCGGGAGGGGGACGACCAGTCCCCGGGCAGGCCGGCCGCCCCGCTGCCGGAAAAGCAGGGCTCCAGCCGTTCCCCGCCCCAGGCCAGCTCTCCGTAATCCAGGGGCCGGAGCTGGGGATAGTTCAACAGATTGGTACGGTGCCACGGGTAGCCGGGGCTGTTGGTCATCACCCCAACCGTGTTCCGGTAGATGTGCAGCCCGTCCCGGTCGGACTCCACCACGATGCTCTCCCCGGTGCGGTCGGAAAACATCCAGTGGATGGGCGGCACGGTCCCCAGCATGGGGATGGCCACCAGCGACACCCGCTCCTCCAGTGCGCGGGCCACCTCCTCCACCGAGGCGCAGGTGGCCAGGCACCAGGTCACCAGGAAGGGCGGCTGGAGGGGCAGGGTGCCGGGCCGCGCCTCCGGGGCAAAGTGGGCAAACGTGCGGTAGTAGAGCTGGCCGCCCATCAGTCCCTTCTCGTTGAGGCCCTCATACAGGGCCGGGGTGGAACGCAGCACCAGGGAGCCGATGCCCACCGCAGCGTAGGCCGCCGTACAGCGGGTGGACGGCTCCAGATTGCCCTCCAGCTCGGTACCGCAGGCGTAGAACACCTGTCCCCGTGGTACAAAGGTCACCTTGCTGTCCGCCGCAATGCGGTTGAAATCGAAGTTACGCCCCCACAGGTGCCCGCCGTCCGCCGTCTCCCACGCCACCGCGCTGCACCCGGCGGACAGGTCGCCCAACAGCGCCCGCGCCCGGCTCTCGTTAGAATCCATCTGTTACGCCTCCTTCTGGAACCTATGTGCTTATGGTATACGGTCTGTCACTGATTATACACCTTTTTCCCCTTTCCCGCCACCAGCAAAAGGAGCACCCCGGCAGCCAGAAGCAGCCCTTGGACGGCCCAGGCCGCCGCCGGGAGGGAGAAAGCCGGGTCCAGCATCCCCAGAGTCAGGGGATAGGACGTGCACAGGCCGCCGTTCCACAGCCCCAGGGCCTCCGGCAGAGGCAGGGCCGCCAGGGCAAAGGGGAGGAGCATCCACACATAGAGCAGCCAGGGCCGCAGGCGGCCCAGCAGCCAGCCGCTGCCCAGGGCGAACACCAGAGGGGGCGCCAGGATCACCAGGGCGGGCAGGGCCAGGGAGCCCCAGTCCGTCCAGCCGAACAGGCGGGCATAGAGCAGGGCGGCCAGGGCCAGCGCCGCCAGGCAGAGCAGAGCCACCCCCACCAGGGCGGCAGCGCAGCGGGCCAGGGCGTACCGCCGGGGGTCGGCGGGGGTGGGGGGGGGGGGTGAGCACCGCCGCCCGCCGCTCCCGGGCCGACGTGAAAAAGGTGAGGAAAAACAGGGCCCCCACCCACACAAGGGGCAGCAGCCGCCCCAGGTAGGCCCCGAAGCTCCAGGGCGAAAAAGGGGCCGTATGGGCCACGCCGGGGAGGGCTACGGCGTAGAACACCTGTCCGGCATAGAACAGCAGCACCGCCAGCAGGCCGATGAAAAACTTGTTGCACAGCAGCCGCCGGCACTCGCAGCGAAATATCTTAATCAAGGGTCAAGTCCTCCTCCGTCAGCCCGCAGGCGTCCAAAAATTCCTGGTAGGTCAGATAGGGGTACATGGGATCCAGCTCCCGGTTGAAGAGGCCGTGCAGGATCTCATCCATGGCCGCCTCGCCCCCCACCAGCTCCTCCGCTTTCAAAATCTTCAGCGGCATCTCGCTGTACCGGCGCATGCCGGACAGGGAGTTGGAGATGGCCAGCCGCTCCGCCTCGGGCAGGGCCTCCAGGTACTCCGGGTGGCGGACGTAGAAGTTGAGGTAGTAGTCCTCCACCTCCGCACGCCACTGGTTCACATAGTGCTCCCTGGCGTAGTCCTCGCCGTAGAGCTCCTTCGCGATGCGGTAGGTGGTGTAGCACGTCAGGCCCTCCGCCGACCAGGGGTCGGCGGTGTCAAACATGTTGCCCAAGCCCCACCACTGGTGGACCAGCTCGTGGATCATCACCTCGGCGGCCCCGCCGCCCTTGTCTGCGTCGCCCAGGTTGTGGGCGGTGAAGTCGGCCTCGTCCAGCAGGCTGGCCCCGTCCCCGGCGTAGCCGCCGCCGGCCACCCGGCTCTGGATCAGCTTGAGGCGCTCCCCATCCCCGAAGGCAAGAGAACCGTAGTGCCCGGCGCAGTAGTCCATCACCGCCAGGACGGCCTCCGCCGCGCCGGCGGCCTCCATGACGGCCTGGTGCTTGCGGCCGTAGTAGAAGTCGATGGTGAGCCCCCTGGCCTGGATCTCCTCACGAACGTAGTCGCCGGCGTAGAGGATGCCGCCGGCGCTGTTGGTCTCATAGCGCCAGGTTTTGGTGCCGTCCCCATGTTCGGCCACCACCTCCGCCTCGCTGGCGCCGAAGGGGATGGCCATCATGGCGGCGGGCAGGGTGATCTCAATTGTGGCGGGATAGCCGTCTTCGCCTGGCATCACGTTCATCAGGCGGGGAGAGAGGGCCGCGTTCTCCAGACAGAGGTATTCGCCGCTGAGCTCCTTGCTCCCTTGCATGGTGGGCATGCTCTCCTGGGGGAAGCCGCCGTACTCCAGGGTCAGCTCCACCTGCTCCTCGGCCGGGATGGCGACCTCCAGTTTGGCCTCGTTGTACTCCTGGTAATCGCTCACCGAGAAGGGGACCTCCACCCCGTTGGCCCGGACGTTGGAGATGGTGTAGCCGGGGGTGACGCCGAGGGCCACCGTCTGCTCCTGCCCCGTGGTATTCTGGAGCTGGTAGGAGGCCGTACCCTCCACCGTGCCCCGCCTTGTGTCCGGCGTGACCTGGACGGAGCGGCGCAGGCAGGCCACCCCCTCCAGCGGTTCCATCGTCAGGAAGGTCATGGCGCTGAGATCCGGGTTGCTGTGGTCGATGAAGGGCTGAGCGGCACAGCTCCAGCCGCAGCAGAGCAGCAGGGCCGCGGCCAGCAGGGGGCGGTATACCCGCCGGGCCGTGCGGGCCAGAGAGCCCAGGGGGCCCCGGCCGTACCGCCGGATGCACAGGTAGGACAGGGCCCACAGCCCCGCCAGGCCCAGCAGCCAGGTCAGGCGCATGTAGGCGGCGGAGCGGAGGATGCGGAAGTTGGAGAAATCGTCGGACAGGGCCCAGACGCAGGGGTTGAGCCAGCAGAGCTGCCAGTTGTCCCGCCAGATGGTGAGGCTCAGGGCCGCCAGAGCGGCCACCAGCACCAGGGACAGGTCAAAGCGGCGGGTGAACTGCCACGCTGCCCCGGCCAGCAGGATACACAGGGGGAGTGCCAGGCCCATGAGAATGAGGTAGGCCAGCAGATAATCCCCGCCGTCAAAGACGGCGCCCACGGTATGGGCCGTCCAGGGCAGCCAGGTCAGAAGGGTGAGGGCCAGGGTCAGCGCCGCCGTCCCTAGCAGGGCCATCAGCCTTGCCAGGGCAGCGGTCAGGGGAGACACCGCCGCGTCGCAGAGCACCTCCACCCGGCAGCGGGAGGTACGGGCGCAGTCGCAGAGGGTGAGCAGGGCAAAGAACAGCCCGCCCAGCACGCCCCCGGCCAGGGCGGGATTGGCCACATAGAGGGACTGCATCGTGTCGGCCGAGGCGGACCGGTACACCGTCAGCCCCGCCAGGGGGGACAGGACGGTGAGGGCGGCGGCCAGCCAGGTGAGCCGGCCCCGCAGCAGCCGCGCCAGCTCCCGCACCGAGAGAATCCAGACGTTCATGCCTCGCCCTCCCCGGAGATGAGATAGAGGTAGGCGTCCTCCAGGGTGGGCTCGGCGGGCCGGACATAGGGGGGCAGCGTCTCCGCCACCGCCCGGCAGGCCACGCCCCGGGCGGTGTTCACCCGGGCGGTGATGTGCAGGCCGTCCTCCCGGCCCCCCGCCCGCGCCTCAAAGGTGCCCACGTGGCCCTCTGCCGCCCGGATAAGCTCCTCCGGCGTGCCGTCGAAGCGCAGCCGCCCCTGGTGGAGCACCAGCAGGCGGGAGCACACCGACTGCACATCCTCGATGATGTGGGTGGACAGGAGCACCAGCCGGTCCTGGGCCAGCCGGGAAAACAGGTTGCGGAAGTGAATGCGCTCCTCCGGGTCCAGGCCCACCGTGGGCTCGTCAAAGATCAAAAACGCCGGGTCGCCCAGCAGGGCCTGGGCAATGCCCACCCGCTGGCGCTGGCCGCCGGAGAGGGTGCGGATTCTGGCCCGCCGCTTCTCCCCCAGATGGACAGCCTCGATCACCGCCCGAATGCTCTCCCGGCCGCTCCGCAGCCCCTTCAGCGCCCCCATGTAGTCCAGAAACTGCTCCACCGTCAGCTCGTCAAACAGACCGAAGTCCTGGGGCAGATAGCCCAGGCGGGCCTTGTAGGCCCGCTCGCATTTGGTCAGAGGCTCGCCGTCCGCCCGTATGGCGCCGCCGGTGGGCAGCAGGCCCGCCACCAGCAGCTTCATCAGGGTGGATTTGCCCGCGCCGTTGGGGCCCAGCAGGCCGATCAGGCTGGGGCTGTCCAGGGAGGCGCTCACCCCCTGGAGGGCCTTCTTGCCGTTGGGATAGGTCATGTTCAGTTCTTGCAGGGTAATTTGCATGGCTCGGCATCCTTTCTTGTTTGGGTTCGTCCCAAGGATACCGGTCCCCTGTGGAGGAGGAAGGGAGAATTTATGTGTTTTCTGTGGAGAGGCGCGGAAGGAGGGCGGTGAAGCACACCCCGTCGGCGCTGTTCTCGATGCGGCACGTCCCGCCGTGGCGCTCCACGATCATGCGCACCAGATAGAGCCCCAGGCCGCTGCCGCCGGTGGCCCGGCTGCGGGAGGGCTCGGCCCGGTAAAAGGCCTCAAACAGGTGGGGCAGGGCCTCGGCCGGGATGCGGGCCCCGGTGTTTTCCACCGTCAGCACCACCTGAGCCCCCCGGCCCGCCGCAGTCACCCGGATCTCCGCCCCCTCCGGCGAGTAGAGGGCGGCGTTGGAGAGCAGGTTTTCCACCGCACGGCCCAGCAGGGCGCGCTCCCCCTCCACCAGAAGTCCCGGCTCCAGCGCCTCCATCGCGGTCATCCCCCGCTGCTCCAGCAGCTCGGCGTCCTGGGCCAGCTTCTCCGCCGTCAGGGCGGACAGCTCCACCACCTCCCGGCGGGAGGCGCCGTCCGACTCCATGCGGGACACGGCCAGCAGCTCCCCCACCAGCGCCTCCATCCGCCCCGCCACCTGGAGGGAGCGGGCCAGATACTTCTCCCGGTCCCGGTACACCCCCACGCCGTCCAGCATGCCGCTCAGTTGCCCCTTCAGGATGGTGACGGGGGTCTTCAGCTCGTGGGAGGCGGCGGAGAAGAAGGCCAGCCGCTGGCGCTCCAGCTCCCTGGCCCGCTCCATGTCGCCCCGCAGGGCCGCGTTGGCCTCCTCCAGCTCGGCCAGGGCGGCGGAGAGGCGCTCCGCCATCTCATCCAGGCTGCGGCCTAGAGCGCCGATCTCGTCCCGCCGGGTCTCGCCGCACTTCCACTGGAAGTCCAGCTCCGCCATCCGCCCCGCGATGGAGCTGATGCGGACGATGGGCCTGGCCAGATAGCGGGAGTACCCTACCGCGCACAGCAGGGAAAAGGCCAACAGGGCCAAGGCCAGGCAGGGCGCCGCCCGGTTGAGGGCCTCCACCGCCTGGTTGGCCAGGCGCATGGGAGGGACAACCAGCAGTTGATAGGTTTCCGCCCGGTCGGCAAAGGTCACCTCCGCGATCAGGGCGTCGCTGAGGGCCGTGGTCACATAGTGCCCGGCCCGTTCCCTCTGTGCCGGGCCGCCATCGGCGCCATAGGTATAGGTGGACACCGAATCAGACTCCTGCACGGCCGTGGTGACGGACACATAGAGGGAGCCCGTGTCCACACTCTCCCCGTCGGGGCTCGCCAGGGATACCGCCGCTCCGCTCTCCCGGACAAATACATCCAGGATGGGCCCGGCGTCGGCCAGCTTAGTTAGGGCCAGCCGGTCGGTGAGCTCGCTCACCTGCACCTGGAGCCGGTCGCCGACCACGGACACATAGGTGATGGGGGTGGCCCAGGCGATCAGTCCGAAGGTGAGTCCCCCCGCCCCCAGCAGCAGCAGCAGGGTGAGCAGGAAGATACGGGCCGTCAGGCTCTCACGGATGTTCCTTCGGCACACGGTAGCCCACCCCCCTCACAGTCTCAATGTAGTCCACCCCCAGCTTTTTGCGGAGGTTCTTGATGTGGCTGTCCACCACCCGCTCGTCCCCGAAAAAGTCGTAGCCCCACAGCTTGGCCAGCAGAATTTCCCGGGTAAACACCCGCCCGGGGCTGGACAGGAGCTCCCGCAGCAGCTCAAACTCCCGGGCGGTGAGCTGCTCCAGCACCCGGCCGTCCAGGCGCACCTCCACCGCGTCGGGGTCCAGGGTCAGCCCCCGGTAGCGCAGGCAGCGTCCGGGCGCGCCGCCCCCCGCCCGCCGCAGCACCGCCGCCAGCTTCCGCAGCAGGATGGGCATGGAGAAGGGCTTGGTGATGTAGTCGTCGATCTCCAGATCAAAGCCCCGGAGCTGCTCGGCCTCTCCGTCCAGGGCGGTGAGCAGGACAATGGGCACCCGGGACTGGCGGCGGATGAGCTCGCACACCCCGAAGCCGTCCAGCTTGGGCAGCATCACGTCCAGCAGGACCAGGTCGAACGCCTCCTGCTGAAAGCGGCTCACCGCCTCAATGCCGTCCCCCGCCGTTGCCGTCTCATAGCCCGCGTCGCCCAGGTAGGCCTCCAGCAGCTCCTGGATGTCCTGCTCGTCCTCCACAATCAAAATGCGTTTCACTGCGAATCACTCCCGAAACGGATGATAGCACATAATTGTGAATTTTATGTGGAGAAGGTCTCCCGTGCAGCCGCCAGAAAATACCGCCGTCCCCCTTTTCTTTTCAGGGGAATGATACGGCCCCTTCCTGCTTTTCAAGCATAGCGCAGAAAGGCCCTGGTTCCGCACGTAAGCAGATGCCCCCCCGGCAGTCCAGGCTGCCGGGGGGGCCCTCTCCCCTATTGTTTGGAAATACTTACGGCCGTTGGCGTGGAGTCCTCCTTGCCCAGCTCTCCGGTATAGGTGACGGATACGCAGTCTCCCTCCTCCAGTGCGCCTGTGTCCACTCCCGCTCCGAATTCAAAGGCCTGGTACTCCCCCTCGTCCGTCAGGAGCGCCAAAAAGTCGCCGTTCCGGTTCACAACTCCCTCCACCGTGCCGCCCGCAGCGCCCTCCCTGTCCGTGCCGCAGGCCGTCAGTATGGCCAGCAGGAGCAGCACCGATATCAGTCTCAGGTATCTCTGTCTCATGTTCCTCCGCCTTTCTCATTGGAATTTTTCGGGCAGCGTCTGTCCCGCCATAGCATAGCAGGCCGCAATCCGCTCCCAGTCCAGCCCCGCTTCATTCCCGTCCAGAAAGCCCGTCAGGCCCCGGAGCATGGTGTCCTGTACCTCGGCGGACGCGCCGGCCAGGTGTTCCTCCAGGAAAGCAAGGATAGTCTCCACCTCCACAGTAGTTTGAAGAAGATCATTGTACCCGTCCAGCAGAACCGCACTCTGGTAAGCCTCCTCCGTCTCATAGCAGACCGGCACGTTGTTGCCGGTGCGCCGCTCCACGATCAGGCCCGCCGCCCCCCGGTCACCGGCGGCCCGCTCGGCCTTCTCCCGGGTGTCATACTGGCCCAGCTCCACAAAAAGCCGACCTGCGTCGTCCCGCAGCAGGCGCGCCCCCTCCTCCGGCGCGGCCATGGCCCTGAGGGCCTCCGGGCTGTCCGCCGACAGGGTACGCAGTGAGTAGATGGTGTCCAGCCGGTTCTCTGCGGGAGTCAGGCGGATCACAATACTGCCCGGCTCCTGGTACTCCCGGAGCTGCACATCTGCGTCGCTCTCCAGCTCCAGTTGGACCACGGCGGCGCTGTCCACCCACCCCTCGGCGGTGTAAACAGACTTGATGTACTGGCTGGTGTCCTGGGCGCGGGAGAGCTCCGACAGGATCTCCACCCGCTCCGTCCCGGGCAGGGTCAGCGTGACCGTCTTGGGAAAAGAGGCGAATTCGGCGTGGTAGCGCCCGGCGCTGGACTGCTCGTAGCGGAGGGTCAGCCACTCCGTATCGCCCTCCCGCTCCATGGTCAGGGCCGCCCGGCCACCTGCGGCAGTCTGTCCGCCGTCCACGCTGGGCGCATTGACCCGGAACACCTGCACCAGCCTGCCCAGAATCGGCAGCTCCTCCATGGCGGCCGCGAAGGCCGGCGAGGCGTTCACCCCTCCGGCAAACAGGCCCAGCACCAGTGCCAGGCACAGGGCCGACCGGACGGCCCCCCGCCGCACCCGCGCCCGCCGGGCCACCGTGCGCCGCCCACGCTCCAGGCCGGTGTGAATGGCGGTATCCAGCCCCTGCGGCAGGTTTCCTTCGGATGTCTGTATCATATCTGTGTCGTCCTTTCCTTCAATTGATTCATCCCCCGGTAGTAATCGGATTTCACGGTACTCTCCGGCTTGCGGAGCACCTGGGCGATCTCCCGGAAGGTCATATCCTCGTAAAATTTCAGGAGAATGACGGTTCGGCTTCGGTCATCCAGCCGCCCCAGCTCCTCCCTCAGCCAGAGGGAGTCTGCCCACCGCTCCTCACCGTCCTCAGCCGGGAGCGCGTCCCACGCCTCCCGCACAGCCCCCTGCGGCGGCCGCCGGCGGAGGAAGGACAGCGCCGTATTGGTCAGTATTCGGTAAAACCAGGGGTAAAAGCGTTCGGGGTCCCGAAGCCTCCACTTGGCGGTGTACGCCTTGCAGACGGCCTCCTGAACCACCTCCAGGGCGTCGTCCTCATTTCGTGTATACCCAAAGGCCACCCGGTAAAAGGATGCCTTTTTCTGCTCAATCCGTTCCACAAATTCCGAGTCGGAGATGGAAGGATGCGAGAATTGCAGCTGCACGTGTTTTGCTCACTCCTTTCTGCCTAATAAGACGCGGAAAGCCAGCCCTTAGTCGGCCCCACAGGAAATTTTCTCTAAAATTTTATCGTCCCTGGCCCCTCTATGTAAAGAGCCTGCCCCCTGTTTGAAAAGGGGGCAGGCTCTGTTTGATCACCGGAATATTGGGATGCTTCGTCCAGGAACTGGCCTAACTGCGTCACAGGCTCCTGACCGACCTTACGGATGGATATTGGGGTAGCGTGGAGACATCGTTCCCCCGGATGGATGATACGCCGGAACTTCATGTTGAAAACCGGCCGCCTGTTATAAAATTTGAGAAACAAAAACGGGAGGCCAGCCCCTGCGGGCCGGTCCCCCGTTCTGTTCTGCTCAGTATCCCTCGGCGTGCTCGCCCTTCACCAGCTTGACGATCCGGGACGTGCCCAGGCGGTCCGCGCCCAGGGCCATGAAGTCCTCGGCGTCCTGGAGGCTGGAGATGCCGCCCGCGGCCTTGATCTTCACGCCGGGGCCGATGTGGGCCTTGAACAGGGCCACATCCTCCCGGGTGGCGCCGCCGGTAGAGAAGCCGGTGGAGGTCTTGATGTAGTCCGCGCCGGACTCGGTCACCAGCTCGCACAGCTTGATCTTCTCCGCCTCGGTGAGCAGGCAGGTTTCCACGATCACCTTGAGGATGCGGCCCTGGCAGGAGGCTTTGATGGCCTTGATCTCGGCCAGCACCTCATCCCACCGCTGATCCTTCACCCAGCCGATGTTGATCACCATGTCGATCTCGTCGGCGCCGTTGCGGATGGCGTCCTCGGTCTCAAAGACCTTGACGGCGGTGGTAGAGTAGCCGTTGGGGAAACCGATGACAGTGCAGATCTTGAGCTCGTTGCCCACGTAGTCCGCCGCCTGCTTCACAAAGGAGGCGGGAATGCACACGGAGGCGCAGCCGTACTTCAGCCCGTCGTCGCAGACCTCCTTGATCTGGGCCCAGGTAGACTCCTGTTTGAGCAGAGTGTGGTCGCAGTGGGCCAGGATGTTCTTCACGTCCATTAGATTACTCCCTTTCTACGCGTTGTGCAGTTATTTTACCTCCACCAGCTCGTAGGAGCGGGTGCCGATGCCGATTTTCTCACAGTGGGCCAGGCACACCCGCCAGTCGGTGTCCGGCATACTGTTGATGAAGTGGTCGTGCTTGTCGCAGAAGCCCTCCCTGTGCATCTGCTCGTCCAGGTGGGAGCCAGGGATGGGGGGCTGTTTCCCGCAGGCGTCGGCGCAGGCCTGGTCCAGCGCCACCGGGTCAAAGGAGGCGAACATGCCCACGTCGGGCACGATGGGCAGGTCGTTCTCCCCGTGGCAGTCGCAGTAGGGGGACACGTCGATGACAAGGCTGATATGAAACTGGGGACGGCCGTCCACTACCGCCTTGGCGTACTCCGCCATGCGGCAGCCCAGCTCCTCCATGGCCGCGTCGTTGCCAGGGCGGATGGCGTCGGTGTTGCACACCGCAATACAGCGGCCGCAGCCCACGCACTTGTCCCAGTCGATGGACGCCTTGCGATCCTCCCCAAAGGTGATGGCGCCGTGGGCGCACTGGGTGGCGCACCGGCGGCAGCCCACACAGCGGCGGGGCGCCACCATCGGCTTGCCCTGGGCGTGCTGCTCCATCTTGCCCCGGCGGGAGCCGCAGCCCATACCCAAGTTCTTGATGGCGCCGCCAAAGCCGGTCTGCTCATGCCCCTTGAAGTGGGACAGGGAGATGATCACATCGGCCTCCATGATGGCCTTTCCGATCTTGGCCGTCTGGATGTACTCCGCCCCCTCCACGGGCACCTCCACGTCGTCGTTGCCCCGCAGGCCGTCGCCGATGATCACCTGGCAGCCGGTGGACAGCGGGGAGAAGCCGTTCTCATAGGCTGCGTCCAGGTGCTCCAGGGCGTTTTTCCGGCGGCCGGGATAGAGGGTGTTGCAGTCGGTGAGGAAGGGGACGCCCCCCAGGCTCTTCACCACATCGGCCACCACCTTGGCGTAATTGGGCCGCAGGAATGCCAAGTTTCCCGGCTCGCCAAAGTGCATCTTGATGGCCACCAGCTTACGCTCAAAGTTGATCTCCCCGATGCCCGCCGTGCGCATCAGCTTCTCCAGCTTGTTCAGCAGGCTGACCCCCGGCCTGCACCGGAGGTCCGTCATGTAAACCTTGGACCGCTCTCCCATATTTCTGTGTGCCTCCCATTTTGGTTCAAATTGTTAAGTGGTTCTTATTTTATACCCCTTTGCCCGTTCTCGCAAGGGGTTTGCGCTGAAACATAAGCAAAAAGGCCGCCAAAAGGAGCACACAGGCCCCCAACACCGCCCTCTGCCCCCACCGGCCGCTGCACCAGGCCCCCAGTGCCGCTCCGACGATGAAAAACACGATAATGCCGTAGTACTGGGCCGCCCGGTGTCCGTGGTCCCGCTCGCCGGTCTTCCCCCATAGGTACAGCCGCTCCGTGCCGCTGCGCAGGTTTCCGGTGCACATAGTGGTGGCAAAGGCATTGCCGTTGACCTTGCGGAAGCTCTCCACCTGGACCGCGCAGACAAAGGCCACCAACACATTGGCCGCGTTGTCCAGCGCCGCAGGCAGGAAGGCCACCGCCGCCAGCAGGAGCAGCTCCGCCGCCACGGTGATCTGCCGCCAGTGGAGGGCCTGGGCCCCCCGGAACCGTCCGCGGATCAGCTCTGCCGCCAGTACCCCCGCGGCAAAGGCCAGAATGGGTACCAGATAGTGGCCTGCGCCGCCCCAGTCCCCCTCCATCAGCCGTACCCCCAGCAGCACGATATTTCCGGTCTGGGCGTTGGCGAACACTCCACCCCGGATAAGGTAGGTATACGCATCCAGAAAGCCTCCGGTCAGGGCCAGCACCGCCCCCAGCCGAAAGCTCTCCGACATCTGCCTGTGTGTCGTCTGTTCCACGCGCTGTCCCCCTCTCAGGACCAAAGGTCCGCTACCAGCTTGTCGAAAAGGTGTTTCGACAAGCTGGCGGGCTTTCTAAAATTAACATAAAATAATAAAAAGTCGTTTGATCCAACGCGAAAGGGAACCCTGACGGTTCCCTTTCACACTATCTTTCCCCTCCAAATCCTTCGGCAGGAGGGTTTATCGGCAGTCTTAGGGGCGGGCCTTTGGCCCGTCCCCCTGTGTCCGGCTCAGAACGGCAGGCCGAGCCCTCCGGTGAGCTGCTGCATGGTGGAGGCGGAGTCGCTCTCTGCCGCCCGCAAAGCCTCGTTCACCGCAGCCACGATCATGTCCTGAAGCATCTCCACATCCTCCGGATCCACCGCCTCGGGGTCAATGACGACCTCCTTCAGCTCCCGCTTGCCGGTCACTGTGGCGGAGACCACGCCGCCGCCCGCGGCGGCCGTGTAGGTCTTGGTCTCCAGCTCCTGCTGCATTTTCATCATGTCCTGCTGCATCTTCTGAACCTGCTTCATCATGTTCATATTCATGCCGCCGCCAAAGCCGCCCATTCCGCGGCTGTTGAATCCCTTTGCCATCGGTCGCAACTCCTTTTATTCCTGAATGATGATGTTGTCAAACTGCCGGCTGAACGCCAGCAGATCGTCCAGTTTGTCGTGCTCCGCCGCCTGGGCGGGTGCCGCTGCGGCCGGGGCAGCGGGCGCCTTCCCCACCTTGACCGCGCAGCGCGCCGGGACGCCGTTCTGAGCCGAGGCCAGCCGCCCCAGCTCCTCCAGAATGGAGGCTCCGCCCACCATGCTCTTGGTAAACTCGTCCTTCACCCACAGCGTGAGCACCCCGTCCTCCAGCCGCCCCTGCACCATGGCCGGGTTGCTCAGGAAGGGGTAGACCGCAGGAAATTTTCCCCGCACCGCCGCCACCAGGCCAGGCCAGAGGTCGGCCGCGGCGCTCCGGCCGGCTTCTCCGCCGGTGGGCGCCTCTCCGGCCACCAGGCGGTCCTCAGGAGCTGCAGACGGCTCCGGCGTCTCGTCTACGTCTACCCGCTCCCCCGGCTCATCAGGCAGTGGGGGCCGCTCCTCCTCCCACGGGGGGCGCTCTGCCGGGACTGGCTCCACCCTTGGGGCGGACGGCTCCCGCTTCGCCGGTGCGGACTGCTTCATGGGCTGCCCCGGTACCGCGCAGGCCGCCGGAATCCCCCCCGCCAGCAGCTCCTCCACCCGGGCCAGCCGGGCATTCAGCGCCGCGGTGCTCTCGTCCAGGCCCGGGTCGCAAAGGCGGATGAGGCACAGCTCCGTGTCCGTCCGGCGGTTGCCGCTGCGGGACAGATCTGCGATGGTGGTCTGAAGCAGGCCCAGCATCTGTACCAGCCGGGCCGTCTGGAACTGGTTGGACAGGCGGCGCATCGTATTTTCGTCATAGCCGCCGGTGAGCAGGGCCGCGCCCCCCTGGGGGGCCGTCTTTCGGATGAGCAGATCCCGGGTCAGGGCGGACAGCTCGCCCAGCAGAGAGCCCACGTCCTTCCCCGCGCCGTACAGCCGGGCCAGGGTCTCCAGGGCCCCGGCGGTGTCTCCCCCGCCGAGCTGCTCCATGAGCCGCGCCGTCTCCAGGTTGCCCGCCAGCCCCAGGGCGTCCAGCACCTCCTGCTCCCCGATGGGGCCGGATGGACCGGCGCACTGGTCCAGCAGGGACAGTGCGTCCCGCAGACCGCCGTCGGCCAGCCTGGCCAGCAGGCTGGCCCCCTCCCCCCGCAGCTCAATGCCCTCCTCCCGGGCCACATAGGCCAGCCGGGCAGCGATGTCGCCGGGGAGAATCCGCTTGAAGGAGAACTGCTGGCACCGGGACTTGATGGTGGCCGGCACCTTGTGCAGCTCCGTGGTGGCCAAAATGAACATGAGGTGCTCCGGCGGCTCCTCCAAAATCTTCAGCAGCGCGTTGAAGGCCGCAGTGGAGAGCATGTGCACCTCATCCACAATATACACCCGCTTGCGCACTGCCGCCGGGGTGTATACCGCCTCGTCCCGCAGGGCGCGCACCTGGTCCACGCCGTTATTGGAGGCGGCGTCCAGCTCCAGCACATCCAGGATGGAGCCGCTCTCAATGCCCAGGCAGGACGGACACTGGTTGCAGGGATTGCCGTCCACCGGGTGTTCACAGTTCACCGCCCGGGCCAGGATCTTGGCGCAGGTGGTCTTGCCCGTTCCCCGGGTGCCGGTAAACAGGTAGGCGTGGCTCAGCCGGCCGGTGGCCACCTGGCGCTTGAGCGTGTCGGTGATATGGGACTGGCCCACCACATCGTCAAAGGTGCGGGGCCGCCATTTGCGGTACAGGGCCTGATACAAGGGCGGTCACCTCAAATCAAATCAAAAAGGAGAGGGGCGGAGGATGCGGAAAGCCGCGTCGCTTCGCCCCTCTCCCGCCGCGTCCGGCGCGTGGCAAGACCGCACACCGGCCTTTGGAGACTGCGCTATACCCGTTACCCAGGCAGCCGGCTCAGGAGCGGGACCCCCGCGGCACAGGTCGCGGTCCGCTTAGTGCTGCTCGGTTCCCCGCCTGACACGGTTCACGGTGCGGCCTTGCGCGGGACCGATCCATCATCGCTGCTTACCTGGGGCAGACAGCACAACGCAGTTCCGGGGGCCGGGATTCATCCCTGCTGTAGCGGGTTGCAGGTACAGGGCACCGCTAACTCCCCGACTAGTGCGGCCTTGCCGCGGGCCGGACGCCTCTGCGCCGTCCGTCGGAAGGCTGTATTTGATATCATACATCATTTCCCGCCATTTATCAATATCACTTTTCACTTTTTTCAAAAAAGGTCTTTACAACCGGATAAATTATGCTATAATATCTGAGTGTCCACGACAAGGATCTTTCATTTTGCTGAGAGCACTCTGTATGGGCCTATAGCTCAGCTGGGAGAGCGTACGGTTCGCATCCGTAAGGTCGTCGGTTCGATCCCGATTAGGTCCACCATTCATAGAAAACGCCGCAGTGAAAACTGCGGCGTTTTCTCGTTTGACCACAGAAATACCACAGACGGATTTCTGCTTTAACTACTTGACGGGTACCCCCTTTCAGGAGTGCCCGTCTTTTTTGTTTGTGCCAATACTGTTTAGCGCCTCCCAACTAATCTCGTTGGAAGTTGCCGCTATCTCTCAAACAGTCGCATTTTCAGCATAAATCTTCTCTTATATTTTCTGAGAATATTTCTTGACCACAAATTTGCCCATAGACAGAAAAAATCAGCCCGCCGGATGGGCACCTTCCATCGGCGGGCCGGTTTTGCAACATTTCAGCTTGCTTTGCGACTCCATCGTTTCCTTGCTTGGAAGTTTGTCATGGAATGTTCTCTCCGCTCTTCTGGTTGTTTGACCTCTGCTTTCGCGGTATCACGGTCAATCTTTTCCGCCGCCAATTGCTGCATCTCGTCGGTTATGTGGGAATATGTGTTCAGGGTAGTAGCGCTGGATACATAACACAAAATTGTCGGCAGGGTCTTGATGTCCATTCCGTAGGCCTAGGCGTTGGTTGCAAAAGTATGGCACGGACCATGAAATCTCACCCGTTCACATCCCGCATAATCCAAAATTCTGTGCAGGCGCTTATGGGGCGAGGATGGACGCATGGGCAAGTCTTCTTTCTTTGGGGATGGAAACATCCATCGTGAATCCACCTTGGTCTTATACTCTGCCAGCACTCGCCTGACGGATGGCGGCAGGATCATGGTACGAACCGCCGCTTTTGTTTTGGGTTCACAGATGACTACCTCTGATCCGACAATGCTATCTTGCTTGTCGATCCGCAGCTCTCCAGTCGTTAAGTTCAAATCGTCCCACTGAAGGGCGGCCAGTTCCCTCAGTCGCAGGCCAGTGGCAAACTCCAGAGGGAAGAGTTCATAGTAATTTTCCTCTTTGGCCTGGATGAGTACTCTCTGCATAGTTTCCCCTGAGGGAATTTTCATCTCTTCTCGTTTTGCAGGCGGACACTTGCATCCAATGGCCGGGTTGCAGAGGATCAAATGCTCCTCAACTGCTTTCTCCAGTGCCTGCCGGCATAGACTGCGGCAACATCGAATCTGGCTGTCAGCAATACCTTTTCCATTGGCATGCTCATCTGGCTTCATCCACACACAAATTTGCTGCTTATCATTTTCTGTTAGTTTGTTCAGTGGAATATCGCCTAGCCTTGGTTTGATGTATAGCCGGAGATACCCTTCGTAGGTTCGATGGGTTCTGGGCCGGATTTATGGTTTGCTGTAGGTTTCGTACCAATAGTTCAGACACTCCCCAAATGGCATATCTGCCCGAACCTTGGACGGATTTGCAGGTGCAATGGTGTCTTTCAGTGTTTTCAATTTATCCACGCACTCACCTTTGGTCTTGGCCAGCACATTTTTCGTCTTGGGAAGGCCGTCCTTTCTCAGCTGGGCGGTGCCTTCGCCGTTTTTTGGCTTTCTTCCCATGGCTTCAACTCCTCTTCAAAGATATTTTTAAGAAATTCCTCTACGATCTCAGCCGCCCGCTTTTGTATATCCGTAGTGGTGTGGGTAGGTGTCTTGGGCGAACGCCGACCTGGTATGTCCCAGGATTCCAGACAGAGTCTTTACATCTACACCAGATGCCAACGCATGGGTGGCAAAAGTGTGGTGCAGACCATGAAACCGGATATCAGGCAGCTCCGCCCGTTTTAACAGGGCTTTCAGCCGATCATAGGCAGTACTCGGGTGGGTAGGCTGTTCTGGTTTCCACGGATGGGGGAAGATCCATTCCGTCAGAGCGGACTTTTTCCTCTCCCGGAGCAATTCTACAGTACTGGGCGGCAGGGTGATCGTTCTGGCACCAGCTGATGTCTTGGTATCCCAAGTAGTCAGTTTTCCGCCACGCTCCTCATGTACAGCGCGGCAAATCTTGAGCCTTCCATCATCTGCATCAAAGTCCCTCCACTGGAGGCCGCAGATCTCACCTCGCCGCAGTCCGGTTGTCAGTTCTGTATAGAAGAAGTCATACCAGACGGCATCCTCCCGTATAATCTCCACAAATCGTTCCAACTGCTCATCCGTTAAAATTTGTTTTGCCTCCCCCAGTGCTTCATGGAGCATGGAGTGAATCCCACGGACAGTACTGCTGGCAAGCACTCTCCTGTGGTTCGGTTTCCCTGACGAGCCAGCGTATCATATAACTTTTTAATGTCTTTTCCGGTTATCTGAGTGATTGGCTTGTCTCCCATAAAGGGAACAATGTGGTTCCGCACGGTACCTTCATATCGTCTCAAGGTAGAGGGGCGAATGTTAGGAGCTATGTTTTTCAACCATTGCTCCAGCCACTGGCCCAGTGCCATCCGACTCTCCTCAGTCAGCTCGACACTCTGATACACCTCAATACTCTGCCGGAGCTTAACTGTCAGTTCCTTCTGGGTATCAGTATAGATGTAGCGGAAGATGGACTCACCGTTCTCTTTGTGGCCCACTACGGGATGCGCCTTGAAATTAGGGACGACTGGTTCACACACGTAGTCCCTCGGACACCGTTCGGCGCACATCGGCCCGGCTGTGGCTGAGCCCCCCCGGATCAAAGGCAGGGCAGTCTTATAACAGATGGCCTTGCAGCGGAGCTCACCGGCCATGTCCAAAGTCTCCTGTATCTTTCAGCTTTCGTGGCCGTTGACCGTCTCTTTAAAAAGTATCTACGCACCGTGCTCTGACTGCGCCGCATAAGCCAGCAGAAAAACCAACCTCCTGGATCTAATTTAAAAGTTATCCGACAAAAAGTGATTCCCGCACAAAAAAACACGCCCCATGCCGTCCGAAAATGGAATGGCATGGGGCGCAGCTTTATTTTATACCGGCCGAGCATAGGCGGAACTATGGTCGGCCCCGGCCCTTGCCGCCGGTGGCTGGATGCGGAGGACAGCACGTCCTCCCCTCTACAGACTCATATGGCTGGTTTTCCATCTCACCACAAATATCAAAAAACTGTGAGGATAAAGATAACTGGAATGCAATATGTACTCAGCGCTCCCTTTGTTCCGGGAGAGGAATCACCGAGTTGTTTGCCAACTCAATCCGAAACGCATATTTATCGCCGCGGACAATGGATTTTGTATATTCAATCAGGACATTGCCCTCATAGCTGTATCGCTCCAAAAGAGTACACGGAACATTGGATGAGATATGCAACAGCGTCCTTTCTTCTGAGCGCGGCATAACGGGCCGGAATTTTTCCGTGGCCCGATCTGCATGGAAGTTATACTGTTCTCGCAAAAACTCATATAGAGAGCCGCAGGAGAGCGCCTCCGTGTCCAGCGTCAAGAAACGGCTTTGGGGGAGAAAGGTGGTTTCCAGCATCAGAGGATACGTCCTGGCCGAGCGGAGCCGGAGCAGTTTATGGAACACCGTTCCCTCCTGATACCCGGTTTCAATCGCCAAAGACTTATCGGCTTTGACCAGATCATAGTGAATGACAGAATTCTGAATTAGAATATTGCTGCTTTTAAGCGTATCAGTAAACGAGTAGAAATCAGATAGGGGCTGGGTAAATACGAACGGCTTAATATAGGTTCCATTACCCTGGACCGAGTAAAGTACACCGGTTTCTTTCAGCATGTTGAGTGCACGCCGGAGAGTGCTACGGCTTGCGTTATACTTCCGGCACAACTTTTCTTCGGGGGGGAACAGTGAATTTTCCGGATAGAGCCCCGTCTGTATATCACGAAGCATCTCCGTGTAAACGTCTATATAGACCGGCCTTTGAGCCATACCGCACCCCCCGCTTGCCGCTGCTTCACGTCACTTCAGATAGCCAATCAACCCATAGATCCTTACAAGTATTTTTAGAGACTATTACTATTTTGCCAATTATTTTATCATATGGGGAGTGAATTTACAAGGAAATATTTCCCTGTTAAAAAAAGAGATACAACTCAGGTCAGTTGTATCGATTCAAAATGCATACAACTGAGGGTAGTTGGCCTATTTTACCCAAAACCATAGACAAAATTAGCAAAAAACTATACAGTATATACAGAAGCAGCCGATCCGCACGCGTTATTACAGTTAAAAGTACCACATGGAGGAGCCAATATGAAGCAATGGTATGTCGGGGTAGACGGCGGAGGCACAAAAACCGCCGTCGCGATCTCCACCTCTGACAGTGTTCCGATCCAAACCATGACCTACCCGACCTGTTCCTATCAGTCCATCGGTATTCCGGAATCCGTTGCCCTGATCACGAAGGTGGTACGGGAGGCCCTCTCCGGGGGCGGGGTAAGCCCACAGGATTGTGCCGGGTGTTGCGTGGGTATGCCCTGTTATGGCGAAAACCCAGCAAATGACCGGGAGATCGTTCGCCTGCTGACGGATGCTCTGACCCCAGTCCCAGTGTATGTTGTGAATGACGGTGAAGTTGGCTGGGCTGGATCCCTCGCCTGTGGGGAGGGAATCCATATTGTTTCCGGCACAGGTTCTATCGCATTTGGACGCGGGTGTGACAAAGAATTTGCCCGCTGTGGGGGGTGGGTGGAGTTTTTTGGGGATGAGGGCTCCTGCTACTGGATTGGTCGGCAGGGAATGAGTCTGTTTTCCAAAGAGGCCGATGGCCGGTTGCCGAGGGGTCCGCTCTATGATCTAGTCCACGGGGAGTTTGGCCTGACGGAGGACTACCAGTTTATTGATCGGGTTGTCCGGGAATTTGCCCCCTATCGGGAAAAAGTCGCGGGGTTCCAGCGGTACGTCCTACAGGCCGCCCGGGCTGGCGACACAGCCGCTGCCGCGCTGTATGAAACGGCTGCGCTTGAGTTGGCGCTCATGATTCGCACGCTCAAGGCAAAACTTCGTTTCTCCGCCGAGCCCATCAGCGTTTCCTACTCCGGCGGTATCTTCCATGCCGGAGAATTCATCCTGGCCCCTCTCCGTAAAAAGGCCGAAGAGCTGAACTGCATACTTTGTGAACCCAAATACTCCGCGACCGAGGGCGCGCTCATGTTGGCCATGGAACGGTTCCCTTTATCACCCAGTTAAATGTCCGAAGGAGAATGATGTTATGTTTTTGACCGAAGCTGAGATTCTGGATACCCCGCTGTCCCTGAACTACACCTGCCAATACTTTGAGAAGAACAAAAAAAATCTGGAGCAGTTCTTCCAGGAAAACCAGCAAAAGAAGTTTACCATTTTGGGCTGCGGCTCCAGCTATATGCTGGCGAAGAGCACAGCATCTCTGTTTGCGTCGCTCCCGGGAACCAGCGCAAATGCGATCGCCGCCGGCGACTACATTGTGGACCCTCTGTTCTGGTATGAGACGGTGAAGGGCAGCATCGTGCTCCTGCTTTCACGGTCCGGAAAGACCTCTGAAATGGTATGGGCCCTGAAGCACATCAAAGAGGCTCACGGATGTCCAGCGGTGTCCATCACAACGGAGGATGGGAATGATCTGATGCCCTTGTGCGACCTGAACCTGACGCTGAACTGGTGCCATGATGACAGTGTCTGCCAGACCCGAACTGTCACGAACCTGTATGCCTCCACACTGCTTCTGGCGGCGGAATACGCAAGGGATGACCGCCTCCGAGAGAGTGTCCTGGCAGCCATGCGGGAGAGCACCTCGTTTCAGCTGAAGTACCGGCCGGTGCTGGCCGAGATCGCAAACCTTGATTGGGACAATGTGGTGGTGCTGGCGGACGGCCCCATTTGCGGCATCGCGGAGGAGGGCGCCCTCGCCTTTACGGAGATCTCCATGCTGACAGGCCGCTATTTCCATCTGCTGGATTACCGTCACGGGCCTATCGTGGTCAGTGGAAAACGGACTCTGACTCTCGCGTTGCTGCGGCCCGGTGAAGAAAAGCTCCAAAGCGCTATGATGAAAGATGTGATTCAGCGCGGCGGCCCTGTGGTCACGATTTCCCACTGCACAGAAAATAGGTACGACGCGGCAGCCCATATTCAGATTCCGGAAGTCGGCGAGTTCGCCGCATGGGGCATTCTGTTCATCTATGTCGCGCAAATGACAGCTCTGCTGAAAGCAATTGCCCTAGGCGGAAACCCCGACCAGCCCAAGGGCCTGGACGCCTACATATCCCTGTAAATTTTTCTTACAAGGATCGTTTGCCTTGTCTGAGAGAAACGATTTGAAAACAGAGGGGAGAGGATAGCTCCAAATATGAAACTGCCGGATCAGGCGTCGTTAACAGGATAAGGACGGACTACAAAGGAGGAATAGAAGGGATATGAGAAATCGAAGGAAAGCTGTTTCGCTTCTAACGGGCCTACTCGTGACGGCCCAGTTATTTCCAACCGCGGCGCTTGCGGCAGACTCCAGCGAGTCCGCATTGAACAAGGCCCCCGGATATCAGGATTTTCCCGCCTATTACAGCGACAGTGCGCATGCCGATGACCAGGTGACTCACCCGGACGTAGTTGTCCTGGAAGAACCGTGGAACGGCTATCGCTATTGGGCCGTTTATACGCCCAACGTGATGCGGATCTCCATCTACGAAAACCCGTCCATCGTTGCCTCCAGCGACGGAGTGCATTGGGTAGAACCGGAGGGGCTTTCCAATCCCATTGAGCCGCAGCCGCCCAGCACCCGCTACCACAACTGCGACGCTGATATGGTCTATAACGCGGAATACGATGCCATGATGGCCTATTGGAACTGGGCGGATGACCAGGGCGGAGGCGTTGGGGCCGAAGTCCGGCTGCGGATTTCCTATGACGGCGTACATTGGGGCGTCCCCGTGACTTATGATGAGATGACCCGCGTATGGTCGAAGCCCACCTCCGACGCGGAGCGTCAGGTTGCGGATGGAGAGGATGACTTCATTACCGCCATTGCTTCTCCAGACCGCTACGATATGCTCTCTCCCACTATTGTCTACGATGACTTCCGGGATGTGTTCATCCTGTGGGCCAACAATACCGGCGACGTGGGGTATCAGAATGGTCAGGCGAACTTCGTGGAAATGCGTTATTCGGACGACGGGATCACCTGGGGTGAGCCAGTCCGCGTCAACGGCTTCCTGGGGCTTGACGAGAATGGGCAGCAGTTGGCCCCCTGGCATCAGGATGTCCAGTATGTTCCAGATTTGAAGGAGTTTGTTTGTATTTCCCAGTGCTTTGCCGGCCGAAATCCGGATGGCTCTGTCCTGCACCTGACCACATCAAAGGATGGAGTCAACTGGGAGCAGGTGGGCACCAAGCCCCTGCTGTCCCCCGGGCCAGACGGCAGTTGGGATGATTTCCAGATCTATCGCTCCAGTTTTTACTATGAGCCAGGCAGTTCCGCCGGAGATGGTACCATGCGCGTCTGGTACAGTGCCCTGCAGAAGGACACCAATAACAAGATGGTCGCGGATTCCTCCGGGAATCTGACCATTCAGGCCAAAAGTGAGGATGACCGCATCTGGAGGATCGGCTATGCGGAAAACAGTTTTGTTGAGATGATGCGCGTGCTGCTGGATGACCCCGGCTACACGACGCCCGCCCTGGTTTCCGGCAATTCCCTTATGCTGAGTGCTGAGACCACTTCCCTTCCCACAGGGGATGTCATGAAGCTGGAAACCAGTTTCGCGCCTGTGGACACCTCTGATCAGGTCGTGAAATATACCTCCAGTGATCCGGATGTGGCGACGGTGGATGAGTTTGGAACCATTACAGGCGTTTCTGTCGGTTCAGCGCGCATCATGGCGGAGACCCGGGAGGGCCTGTCCGACGACCTTGAAATTGCAGTGGTGGAGAATCCGTACACGCTGATTCCCCAGTCCAATATGACGGCAACCGCCACCAGCGTCTACGGCGGGACGACGGAGGGCCCCGCCTCCAATGTCCTCGATGGAAACGTCCGCACAATATGGCATACCAACTATGCTCCCAAAGATGAACTGCCGCAGAGTATCACCGTTTCCTTTGACCAGCCCTATACCGTCGGCCGCTTCGTCTATACCCCACGTCAAAACGGGACAAATGGCATAATTTCGGAGTATGAGCTATACGCCATCCACCAGGACGGCAGCAAGGACCTAGTCGCCTCCGGCTCAGACTGGGCGCTCGATGCCAAGGATAAAACCGTGAGCTTTGCACCGGTAGAAGCCGTCGGCCTGGAGCTCAAGGCGATTGCCGGCGCAGGTGGGTTCGGTACTGCCGCCGAACTCAATGTGTATGCGTATGGTCCAATCGAGCCTGCGCCCGTATATGTCCCGGTGGATGACCGGGATGCTTCCCTGGTGTTTACGGGTGCATGGAATAGCGACAGCAACGGAAGCTTTTATGAAGGGACGGCCCGTTATACCAACGAGATCGGCGCGTCCGTGGAGTTCACATTTGTGGGGACGGCCATTCGGTGGTATGGTCAAAATGATGTAAATTTCGGCGCTGCGGAGGTATACGTGGACGGCGTTCTGGCAGGGGAGGTAAATGTGTATGGGCCGGCGGCGGCTCAGCAGCTTCTATTTGAGGCGGACGGTCTGGCCTATGGGAAGCATACCATCCGCATCGTCTGTGTGTCTCCGGTGGTTGACTTCGACTATTTTTCGTATGTGGGAGAATAAAGCGATTCTAGCAGGCGACTTTCAACACAAAGGATTATAGAGAAGGAGGACTCGGAAATGCGTGGTAAAAAGTTCATATCACTCACGCTCAGTACGATGCTGTGTCTGCAGCTCTTGCCCACCGCTTCTTTTGCGGCGGCGCCTGCAACGGACACCGGCAACGCAGGACTGATTGCAGAAGGTGATTATGCCATTGCCGGCAATGGCGTGCGCGTCACTTATGACGCGGACGGGCAGACAATCACTCTGTACCGCACAGAGGGGTCTGGGCTTATCCAGATGAGCAAGCCTTCTCCATTGGGAGGGCCAGTGGTTGGAGGGCAGGAGGTTCAGGACTTCAGCCATATTTCATGTGATGTGGAGCAGAGCACCAGCGGAGTGATGGGCAGCGGTCAGAGAATGACCATTACCTCTCAGAGCATGAGCACGGGCCTAATTCGTACCTATGTGCTGGAGACCTCTGATATCGAGGAGGGTGTGGTATATACTGCAACATCCTATGAGGCAGGAGCTTCTGATGTGGAAGTGTCTTGGTTCATTGGCAGTGTGTATGAGCTTTATGGTGCGGAAGATCGTATCTGGAGCTATAACGGCGGCGGTGAGGGGCCGATGCACTACTATGATACGCTTCAAAAGATTGACCTGACCGACTCTGGCAAGTTCAGTAGGGAGAATAAACAGGATGACACGGCTGCAAGTATTCCTGTGTCAGATATTTACATTGCTGATGGAGGGATTACCGTTGGCGATGCTTCTGCAACCAGAAGGGAGGTACATACTCCGGTTCAGGAAACCAGTGATTCAGCTCAAGTTTCTATCGGGTGGCCAGGCAAAGTCATTGCCGCCGGAAGCGTGATCGAAATTGGTGAGAGCTTTGCTGTAGTCCATCCGGGTGACTATTATAACGGCTTGAGAGGTTACAAAAATGCAATGGATCACTTGGGCGTGATTATGCCTGCACCTGGGGATATTCCTGATAGCAGCTATGATCTCCGATGGGAAAGCTGGGGCTGGGGGTTTAACTGGACGATCGACTTAATAATCGGCAAATTGGATGAACTTCAGGCAGCCGGAGTCAAGCAGATCACTTTGGATGATGGTTGGTATACCAATGCAGGAGACTGGGCCTTAAATCCAGAAAAGTTTCCAAATGGAGCCTCCGATGCGTTGCGGCTGACAGATGCAATTCATGAGCATGGTATGACTGCACTCCTTTGGTGGAGACCTTGTGACGGCGGGATCGATAGTATACTCTATCAGCAACACCCTGAATATTTCGTTATGGATGCAGATGGAAGACCTGCAAGGCTTCCTACTCCTGGTGGTGGGACCAATCCCAGCTTGGGATATGCACTTTGCCCTATGGCGGATGGTGCGATTGCAAGCCAAGTTGACTTTGTAAACCGTGCAATGAATGATTGGGGGTTCGATGGCTTCAAGGGAGATTATGTGTGGAGTATGCCTGAATGCTACAATCCTGCACATAACCACGCCTCGCCAGAAGAATCCACTGAAAAGCAATCCGAGATATACCGCGTCTCTTATGAGGCTATGGTGGCCAACGACCCCAATGTGTTCAATTTGTTGTGCAACTGCGGTACGCCCCAGGACTACTATAGTTTACCATATATGACACAGATTGCTACAGCTGACCCCACTTCTGTGGATCAAACAAGGAGACGCGTGAAAGCCTACAAGGCACTGATGGGAGATTATTTCCCTGTTACAGCCGACCACAATAACATCTGGTATCCAAGTGCCGTCGGTACGGGCTCTGTTCTCATTGAAAAACGTGACCTTAGCGGTACTGCCAAGGAAGAATATGAAAAATGGCTTGGGATTGCGGATACAGTTCAGTTGCAGAAAGGCCGGTTTATTGGCGATCTTTACAGTTATGGTTTTGACCCTTACGAAACCTATGTGGTGGAGAAAGACGGGGTTATGTACTATGCCTTCTACAAAGATGGGAGCAAATATAGCCCCACTGGCTATCCAGATATTGAGTTGAAGGGGCTAGATCCAAATAAAATGTATAGGATTGTTGACTATGTCAATGATCGTGTCGTGGCAACAAACCTGATGGGTGATAACGCTGTATTCAATACACGTTTTTCCGACTATCTACTGGTTAAAGCGGTGGAAATTTCGGAACCGGATCCAGAACCTGTTGACCCTGATTATGGTTTCACCTCTGTTGATGACAGAGACGAGGCTCTTATTTACACAGGGACATGGCATGATGACAACAACGCATCTTTCAGCGAAGGGACTGCACGTTATACCAACAGTACGGATGCTTCGGTTGTATTCTCCTTTACTGGAACTTCCATTCGCTGGTATGGCCAGAGGGATACCAATTTTGGCACGGCAGAAGTTTATTTGGACGATGAACTGAAAACAACAGTTGATGCGAATGGGGCCGCAGAAGCAGGCGTATGTCTTTTTGAAGCGCTTGATCTTCCGGCTGCCGAGCATACCATTAAAATTGTGTGCAAGAGCGGAGTGATTGATATTGACCGCTTTGCATATGAAGCTGCTACCCTTGAACCCATCTATGAAAAGGTCGATGCGCTCTCGGATCGGATCACTTATGTTGGGAATTGGGAAGAGTATCACAACAGCGAGTTCTACATGGGAAACGCAATGCGCACAGACGAAGCCGGCGCTTATGCTGAACTGACTTTCCGTGGTACAGCCGTACGCCTGTATGCAGAGATGAGCTTCAATTTTGGCACTGCAGATGTCTATTTAGACGGAGAGTTAGTGGAAAACATAATCCTATACGGCCAGGAAGCAACTGGGCAGCTAATGTTTGAGCGTACGGGACTGGAGGAAGGAGAACATACCATTCGCCTTGTACAAAACGCCTGGAACATCAATTTGGACTATATTTCTTATCTACCAGAGCAAGATCAACCAACGCCGCCGGAGACGACGGTTACTGTTGATGCAATGGACGCCCAACTGGTGTATACAGGCGTATGGAATGATGACTATCATGACGTCTTTCAGGAAGGAACCGCCCGTTATGCCATTAGTGCCGGCGCCTCGGTCGAGTTCGAATTTACTGGAAGCGAAATCCGTTGGTATGGACAAAATGATTCCAACTTCGGTGTTGCCAGCGTTTATATCGATAATGAGTTTGTGCAGCAGGTAAATGTTAACGGAGCTGCGGCTGTGGGAAAGCTTTTGTTTCAAAAGGCTGATCTACCAGCCGGTTCGCACACGATCCGCATTGTGTGCGATACTCCGGTTATTGATTTGGACTATTTGACTTATACCACTAACGCATAATGTTTCATTCCAAATAAAATAGGAGGTTACTCATTTGGATAAAATTACATTTCTTGGCGCAGGCAGTACCGTCTTTGCAAAAAATGTCTTAGGCGACTGCATTACGACGGATGCTATGCGCGAGTTTGAGTATGCGCTCTATGACATTGACCATCAGCGGTTGGAAGAGTCCTATATGATGCTTTCTAATATTAACCGGAACTCTAACGACGGAAAGGCTAAGGTCGTCAAATATGCAGACCGGCTGGATGCTTTACGTGGAGCAAAATACGTCATTAACTGCATTCAAGTGGGAGGATATGACCCCTGTACGATTACAGACTTTGAAATTCCCAAAAAATATGGACTGCGCCAGACGATCGGAGATACGCACGGCATCGGTGGAATGTTCCGGGCACTGCGCACCATCCCTGTAATGTTGGACTTTGCGAAAGACATGGAGAAGGTCTGTCCTGATGCACTCTTCATCAATTATACAAACCCCATGTCCATGCTATGCTTGGCGATGTTCCGAGCCAGTTCTGTCAATACAGTTGGTCTGTGCCACTCCCACCAGGCCTGTGTACCTGAACTCCTCGCCGAGCTTGGCATGCCCTGGGACGGCGTTTCTTACAAGATTTCGGGCATCAACCACATGGCCTGGCTATTAGAGATTAGCCGCAACGGCGAGGATCTCTATCCCATCATCCGCAAGCGTGCCCAGGAGGGACCAATTTACGCCCCCACGCTTGCATTGCGTGAGTTACATCCTGAGTATGCGGACAGAATTCCGTCAGTGGCCGAGCAGTTTACTCCTGATAATCATCATGATATGGTTCGCTTCGAAATCATGAAGCAGTTCGGCTACTTCGTCACAGAATCCAGCGAGCACAGCAGCGAATATTACCCCTGGTTCATCAAAAAGGACCATCCTGAGCTTATCGACCGCTTTCACATCCCGCTGGATGAGTACCCCCGCCGTTGCCGCGATCAGATTGCGCGGTGGAAGCAGCAGGCCGAGCATCTGGTCCACAATGAGAACCTGACCCACACAAGGAGCAGCGAGTACGCCGCCGGCATCATCGAGGCACTGGAGACCGGCAGAACCTTTGGATTTGCTGGTAACGTTCTCAATACTGGGCTTATTGACAACCTGCCCTTCGATGCCTGTGTGGAAGTCTCCTGTATGGTAAACGAGGGTCATCTCTCCCCCTGCCACATGGGGCCGCTTCCCAATCAGCTCGCCGCGCTGAATCGGCGGCAGATCGAGGTGCACCAGCTCACCGTAGATGCCGCTCTCACCAGGAAGAAGGAGTACATCTATCAGGCCGCCATGCTGGACCCCCATGCCGGGAGCGAACTGACCATCGATGAGATCCGCAGCCTTGTGGACGACCTCATACAGGCCCACGGCGACTGGTTGCCGGAGTATCATTAAATAAATGCAAGAGCCACAGGGACCCATGCCAAGGTTATTCGCGCTTGCCCCGCAACTCGTTGAGGAAGAAACAAGGAGGGAAATTTTGTGTCTACCGAAGTCGTTAAGGAAGCTAAATTAGAGGAAGAACCAAGGCAATGTACCAAGAAGGAAAAGCTCGGCCACGCAATTGGTGTACTCGGGCATGATTCTATGTATACCTTGTGGTCTACCTGGACTACTCCGTTTTTAACGGATATTCTAAAGCTGCCCGCCGGCTTCCTAGCGTTCCTTTTTGGTGGGGCTCGATTCTTTGACGCCTTTACCGATATCTCTATGGGTATCATTGCAGACCGTACTAGGAGTAAGTGGGGCCGGTTTCGCCCGTGGCTTCTCCGCTCAGGTCCTCTTATGGGGATCTGTTTAGCACTCTCTTTCTTTAAGCCCGATATCGGCACCATCGGACTGTGCATTTTTGCAGGTATTATGTATATCATCACAGGCAGTATTGTGTTTACCTCTGTGGATATACCATTCTGGAGCTTGCCTGCGGCAATGACCAGCAATACGAAAGAGCGCTCGGAAATTGTTGGCTTCACTACCACCGCGTCCAATACCATTACTGGAATTATTGGATTAGTGATGCCAATGGCACTGGCCTTCTTTGGCGAATTTAACTGGTATGTTTACTTTTTCCTTGCACTTGCTGTTGCCGTCTGGGGTGTGACCATGTACCTGATTTCCTTCAAGTTGGTACGGGAGCATGTGGTACCAGACGACAGTGAGAAGTTTGAGCTCAAACTGGCACTAAAAAATATTTTTCAAAACAAGCCCTTGCTCCTGATCCAAATCTCAAATATCTTTTGCCTGCTAGGTATGATGCTGAAAGGCTATCTCAATTATTATTATTGTGTATATAACTGGGGCAGCCTGGGTTATATGACTGTGCTGAACTTGATTAATCTGGTTGGTATGGTTGTAGGCGCATTGATCTTCACCTTTCTCTCTCAGCATATTGGGAAAAAGAATTGCATGTTTCTCTTTGCCGGACTCATGACAATATCCAGCCTCGTTCTCTACTTTGCCGGGTATCATAACGCTATTGTACTTTTTGCCACATCTTCTGTCTCAACTGTATGCGTTGGAGCTGTCATGGTCTGTGTCAACGCGATGATGATGGATACAATTGAGTATGGCGAATGGAAAACCGGCCAGCGCAATGAAGCTATGATTACCTCTACCCGTTGCTTCGTGACCAAGTGTGTCATGGCAGTCGCAGGTATCGCTGTTGCCGCTGTAATCGGTCTGACTGGCTACATTCCCCAAGAGACCGTACAGCCGGTGAACGTATTAAATTCTTTCCACTTTGTATATACGCTAGTCAGTGCTGGAATTATAATCCTTGCAGTTGTCCCCATGCTGTTCTATAAGCTGACCGAGAAGCGCCACGCTGAGATCATGGAGGAGTTGGCCGCCCGCAAAGCCAGCAAGACCCAATGAAGAAGTTCTTAAATTTTATCGTCTGAAAACAGAACGTGCCAATGGGGCACCCGGCGGCTATCGCCGGGTGCCCTCTGTGCAAAAGGAAAGGGGAAGCTATGACCAATCTACAAATTCAAAATCCGCTTTCTGAACTCTTGCAAAAGCGCGGACAGAATCGTGAAATGGGCCTCTATTCCTGCTGCAGTGCCAACGAGTATGTAATTCGGGCGGCCCTTCGCCGGGCCAAGGACCGTGATACGGTGGTGCTGGTAGAGGCGACTGCAAATCAAGTGAACCAGAACGGCGGCTATACCGGCATGACCCCGGTAGCGTTCCGGGCGTTTCTGAACCGTTTAGCTGAAGAGGAAAATTTCCCGATTGACAAACTGCTCTGCGGCGGCGACCACCTGGGTCCGCTGACCTGGACCCATTTTCCCGAGGCTGAGGCAATGAAAAACGCAGGCGAACTGATCCGCTCCTATGTACTGGCTGGCTTTTCCAAAATACATATTGATACCAGCATGCGCCTGGCGGACGACGCGCCCAATGAGCGGTTATCGGATGTTGTGATCGCCCACCGCGGCGCCCAACTCTGCCGTATCGCCGAGGAAGCTTTTGCCCAATACAGTGCGTGGCACCCGGAAGCCCCTGCGCCGGTCTATATCATCGGCAGTGAGGTGCCCATCCCAGGCGGCGCCCAGGAAAATGAGGACAGCGTAACCGTAACCGCGCCGGAGGACTGCGAAGCCACGCTGTCCACGTTCCGGGCGGCGTTCTGCTCCAATCATTTGGAGGCGGCATGGGAGCGTGTGGTTGCCATTGTGGTGCAGCCCGGGGTGGAATTTGCCGACGAAAGCGTGATCGAATATGACCGGACAGCCGCCCACAGCCTGACGGAGCATTTAAAGCGGCACCCCAACCTGGTCTTTGAAGGACATTCCACGGATTATCAGCCGCGGCAATGCCTTCGAAAGATGGTAGAGGACGGGATCGCCATTCTCAAGGTCGGACCAGCTCTGACCTTCGCCCTCCGGGAAGGACTGTTTGCCCTGGAGCAGATCGAACGGGAATTGTATGGGATGATGGATTTCCCGTGTTCCCATTTTCGTGAGATCCTGGAGCAGGTCATGCTGGAGGACCAGGGCCAGTGGACCAAATATTATCATGGCTCTATGCCGGAGAAGCGGTACGCCCGGGCTTTCAGCTACTCAGACCGGGCCCGGTATTACCTGACCAACAGCAAGGTACAGGGTGCGCTCCGCCTCCTGCTGGATAATTTGAACACAGCAGGCATCCCAATGGCCCTGATCAGCCAGTATATGCCAGTCCAATACGCCAGAGTCCATGCGGGTATATTGCCTCCCAAGGCTGAAGACCTCCTGATGGACCGTGTGGGGGACTGCATCGACGACTATCTCTATGCGGTACTCAGGGACTGAAGCAAATCTGGAGAAAGCAAAGCCTTGAATACGGAAAGGGTGGAAATATTATATGGCACTGGTAAACAGCAGAGGACTTTTGAGGGATGCCCGTGCAAACGGTTATGCGGTAGGCGCGTTCAATGTAGAAAATATGGAGATGATGCAGGCTGTCATCGCGGCGGCGGAGGCCGAGCACGCGCCGGTCATACTTCAGACGACGCCATCCACATTAAAATACGCGGAGCCAGCAGTCTTCGCGGCCATGGCCCGTGCTATGGCCGGTAAGGCGTCTGTGCCAGTGGCTATGCACCTGGATCACGGAGACCGGTTTGGACTATGTCAGCAGGCCGCGTCAGACGGTTATACCTCCCTGATGATCGACGGCTCTAAACTGCCGCTGGACGAAAATATCGCCCTGGCCCGCAGAGTGGTGGAGATGGCAAGCGGGATGTCTTCCCGGCCTTGTGTGGAAGCGGAGCTGGGGAAACTGGGCGGTAAGGAGGATGATCTGGAGGTCAAGCCAGGTGAGGATCTTTACACAGATCCAGGCGAGGCGGCCCGTTTCGTCCGGGAAACGGGAATCGACTCTTTAGCCGTAGCCATTGGGACCGCACATGGTTTCTACAAGGGCAAGCCCAGGCTGGCCTTTGAGCGGCTGACTCAGATCCGGGAAGCGGTAGATATCCCCCTGGTGCTCCATGGCTCCTCCGGTGTCCCGGACGAAGATGTGCAGCGTGCGGTATCCATGGGTGTGTGTAAGGTCAACTTCGCCACGGAGCTTCGGGCCGCCTATACCCAGGCGGTACGGGACTGTCTGGCTCATGACGCCGCGCTCTACGATCCCAAAAAATATGGGGGCCCCGCGCGGGAGGCCGTCATCTCTCTAGTGCGGCATCGTATAAAAATTTGCGCTGGTAAGGTCGGCTTGATTGCTCCCTTGTAAGTATATATGACTTTTCTTTCCTAATGCATATCGTATTCTTTTGGTGGTAAAGGTATTTCAATCTGCCGCCTGTATCATGCAAAACGAGCAGAGCCCGCATAGCTTTTCTAAATTGCGGAAAGCTAAACACAACCAATCGGAAGGGGTGATATGCTTGTTCAAGCACGAAAAACAACTGTTTCATCCAGTAGAAGTGGAGCAGCCCAATCCTCAGTATGCCGCACTATTGCAGGAGCAGCTCGGCGGCGGCAACGGCGAGCTAAAAGCTGCCATGCAATATATGTCCCAGAGTTTCCGCATCAGAAACCCCAAGATCAAGGATCTGTTTATGGATATCGCGGCGGAGGAGCTGAGCCACATGGAAATGGTAGCTCAGACCATCAATCTGCTCAACGGTCATGACGTGGAAGCAGGCAAGGTCCAGGCAGGCGAGATCGAAACACATGTTCTGCTTGGCTTGAATCCCGGTCTCATCAACGCCTCCGGCTATTCCTGGACAGCAGACTATGTCACTGTCACTGGAGATCTCTGCGCGGATCTGCTGAGCAATATTGCCTCCGAGCAGCGGGCCAAGGTAGTATACGAGTACCTCTACCGCCAGATTGAGGACAAAAAGGTACGGGAAACCATCGACTTCCTGCTCAACCGTGAGGAGGCGCACAACCAAATGTTCCGGGATGCCTTTAATGAGGTGCAGGACAGCGGCTCCAATCAGGACTTCGGTACAACCAAGGCGGCAAAGATGTATTTCTCCCTGTCCAACCCCGGCCCCAATGCATTCGCGGGAAATGAAGTATCCGCGCCCAAGTTTGCAAAATAAAAAGCGGCAGGGGCCGTGTGGTCAAGAGTTCTTCTGCTTTATAAACCATCCTTTCCCTCAAGCCCTTGCTCCGCAGGGTCTTAAGGGGTGCATTCTTATCATAGGCCAAAACGAGAGCCGACTTGTCAAACAAGTCGGCTCTCGTTTTATATCCTGCGCCCGTTTGTCATTCCGCCTCCCGCAGGCGCTCCACCACGGTGTGCCGGGCGATGGAGCGGTAGGTCAGCAGGGGGATCACCAACCCCAGGACCACGAAGATGGGGAAAATAAGCAGGATGGGCGCCAGGGTGAAACGGTAGGTGAAGAACCAAAACAGGCTGTTCACGGCGGTACCCAGCAGCGGCCCCATGACCACTGTGAGGAGCAGGGAGGCCAGCACGGCCGCCAGGGTGTAGAGGAGGCCCTCCAGCACCAGCATCTTCTTGAGCTGCCCGCCGGTCATACCGATGGACTGGAGCACGGCGAACTCCCGCCGGCGGGTGATGATGCCGGTGAGCACGGCGTTGAAGAAGTTGAGCACGCCCACCAGGCCCACGATGAAGCTCAGCGCCCCGCCCAGCATCAGGAACATCCCCCGGAAGCCCTCAAACTCTGCGGCGTAGGTGGCCTTGCTCTCGTAATCGAGCTGGGGGTTGACGTTCTCCGTGTAGTCCCGGAGAAAGCCCTCCATATCCGCCGTCGCGCCGTCGTCCACGTCAAAGGCGTAGTACATGATATCCGCCGTGCCGGTGTCCTGGAGGAAGGTCTGGTCGTTGAGGATAAACTCGTCGGCCCCGTAATAGCGGTAGCTCAGGGCGGTGGGGACGCTGACCAGGGCTGCCACCTCATACTCGAGGTCCCGGTACTTCACCGCCCGGGCGGCAAAGGGCGCGCCCTCCGGAATGTCCTCCTCTCCGCCGTACACCTCGCCAGTGTTGGGGTTGTAGTACTCGTACTCCTCCACGTGCCGCAGTGTAATTTTATCCCCAAGGCGGGCCCAGTGGCTGTCCATCCGCGGGCTGCCGTAGTCGTCCTCGGAGTACACAGCGGCCACGTACCGCCCGCCCGGCTCGTAGAGCTTGGAAATATCCCCCTCCAGCACGGTCAGGCGGTCCAGGGCAAACCGCTCCATACCGTAGAGCTGGGCCCGGTCGGCCAGCAGGCCGTCCTCCGTGCGGTCCATGCCGGACACCATCTGATCCAGGGTTTCCGCGTCGTTCCACCGGCCCCACACCGAGCGGTAGTACTCCTCGGTGATGAACTCCTCCACCGGGGAGGTGCAGCCGTAGGTGCGGCCGCCGGCCGTGATGCCGCCCCGGGCCTCCACCTCTTCCACCGCGTCCTCCGGCAGGGCCATGTCCGGGTTGAATACCTCCCCGCCGGTCTGGAAGTGTCCGGCATCGGCCAGGATGAAGTCGCTGGCCGTAAAGGCGGCGATATACTTATCCATGTCGAAGCCCTTGGCGAAGGTGACCGTCATGGTGAGCAGCACCACCGCCAAGCACAGAGAGAGCACGGTAACCACCGTCTTGCCCCGGTTCCGGCCCAGGTTGGCCCAGGCCATGGAGAGCAGGGAGACCCCCTTCCCCGCCCGCTTTCCGGCCTTCCTGCGGGTTTTGCTCCCTTCGGTGTAGCGCACCGCCTCAACAGGGGACACCTTTGCCGCCATCCGGCCCGGCTTTCGGCAGGACAGGAGCACCGTCACCAGGGCGAACAGGGCGGAGGCCGCAAAGAGGACGGGGTTGACGGACACAACATTGGTCACGCCGTTCAGCCGGCCGATCACCGCCGGGGTGAGCCCCGCCCCCACCAGCCAGCCCAGCAGCAGCCCCACCGGGATCCCCGCCAGGGAGAGGGCCAGGGCCTGGTAGCGGATGATGCGCCGGAGCTGGCGGCCGGTGGTGCCGATGGTCTTGAGCAGGCCGTAGAAGCGGATGTCGTTGGTGACGGAGATCTGGAACACGTTGTAGATGATCAGATAGCCGGTAAAGAGGATGAGCAGCAGCACGGCGGCAATGGCGGCCACCACCTGGACGTCCAATCCGCTGGCGAGCTGGGCGCCGGTGTAGCCCCAGTTGACGCCGGAGCGAATATAGTCCTCCCCGGCGGCGTCCTCGCTCTGGAACCCGTGGCCGGCCAGAATCTGCTCCATGTCCCGCTCGATGTGGGCCGAGCCGCTCTTGAGCATCACGTCCAGGTTCCAGGCGCCGGTCATGCCGTCCTCCGGGGCGTTGGGGTTCACCCCCGCCTCGTCCAGCAGGGCGTCCACCCGGCTCTCCGGGAGGAGCACGTGGTTGGCTACGATGGCCTCGTCGTACTCCCACCAGCCGGAGAGGGTGAAGGTCTGAGTGGTCTCATGCCCGTCCACATCAAAGGTGAGGGTGAACCGGGCCCCCAGCTCCGGCTCCACGCCCAGCAGCTCCAGCACGTGGGTGTCGGTGGCCGCCTCGTCGGTACCCTCCTGGGGCAGGCGGCCCTCCGCCGGGTCGCAGTACATCCAGTGGGCGTCGTTGGCGTCGGCGTAGCTCACCTCCACGTGGGCTTTGTTGAAAGGGTCCTGAGTCGGCATACCCACGAACCGCCGCAGGCCGGCCTGCCCGATCAGGGGGTCGTCCTTCAGCGCCTCATACTGCGCTTCGGTCAGGTATTTGAAGCCGCCGTGGGAGTAGCCGCCCACCTGCCGGAAGTTGTTCTGCTGGAATCCGTCGTTGATGGACAGGGCGATGGTGAACAGGGAGGTAAAGAGCACCGTGGTCAGCGCAATAGCCAGCACCGCGATGAGGTTGCGGGTGCGGCTGGCCCGCAGGCTCCGCCGTGCCAGGGTGCGCACACACTTGCGGTTGGAGACGTTCATACCCTCGCCCCCTTACCGCGTGACGATGCGCCCGTCCTCGATGCGGACGATGCGGTCGGCCAACTGGGCGATCTCCTCGTTGTGGGTGATCATCACCATGGTCTGGGCGAACTTCTGCCCGGTGACCTTCATCAGTCCCAGCACATCCTGGCTGGTGCGGGAGTCCAGGTTGCCGGTGGGCTCGTCGGCCAGGAGGATGGCGGGCTTGGCAGCCAGGGCCCGTGCGATGGCCACCCGCTGCTGCTGGCCGCCGGAGAGCTGCCCGGGCAGGCTGTCCAGCTTCTTCTCCAGCCCCAGGACGGCGATCACCTCCCTGACGTAGCTCTCGTCCACCGCGCCGCCGTCCAGCTGAATGGGGAGGACGATGTTCTCATATACGCTGAGCACCGGCACCAGATTATAGGCCTGGAACACGAAGCCGATCTTCCGCCGCCGGAAGATGGTCAGCTCCTCGTCCTTCAGGGTGGACAGCTCCCGGCCGTCCACCGTCACCGTGCCGGAGGTGGGCCGGTCCAACCCGCCCAGCATGTGCAGCAGGGTGGACTTGCCCGACCCCGACGTGCCGATGATAGCCACGAACTCGCCGTTCTCCACGCTCAGCTCCACCCCGTCCAGGGCTTTCACCAGGGTGTCCCCCGCGCCATAATATTTCTTCAGTTCCCTGGTCTGCAAAATCGCCATTTGGAATCTCCTCCTGTGGAAAAAATGGGTACTGCCTTCTGACAGTACCCATTGTAGTGGATCAATCTTTCCACACTCTTTCTCAAATCTTACAGTTTGGAAAGATCCGCCCTATTCCCGGGGCAGGTAGAGGGAAAAGGTGGTTCCCTGGCCGGGGCGGGAGGCCACCTTGACATAGCCCCCCTGCCGCCGCAGGATCTCCCGGACCAGGTAGAGACCGATGCCCACCCCCTCCTCCGCCCGCACAGCGCCGCCCCGGTAGAAGCGGCCGAAGATCCGCCCCTGCTCCTCCTCTGGGATGCCGATGCCGGTGTCGGACACGTCCACCCGGCAGAACTGCCCCAGGGGGACGGCGGAGAGGGTCACCCGTCCCCCCGCCGGGGTGTACTTTACCGCGTTGTCCACCACATTAAAGAGGGCCTCCGCCGTCCACTTCCGGTCAAAGCGGGCGGCCGCCCCGCAGGGCTCCGCCGCCAGGGTAAGCCCCTTGGCCTCCGCCTGAGGACGGGCCTGGGCCAGCGCCCCCTCCAGCAGCGGCCCCACCGGCTGGGGCTCCGGCGCGGTGGTAATGATCCCCGTCTCCAGCCGGGAGGCTTTCACCAGGGCCTGGATCAGAAAGGACAGCTTCTCCGCCTGCCGGGACAGGGTGGCCGCCTGGGCGGCCTGCTCCGGGGACAGCTCCCCCTCCGCCAGCAGGGAGGCGTACAGCAGGATGTTGGCGATGGGGGTCTTGGTCTGGTGGGAGATGTCGGAGATCAGGGTCTGTATAGCGGCCCGCTTCCCCTCCAGCTCCCGGGCCGAGGCGGCGCTGCCGTTGAGAAACCGGGCCAGCCGGCCCTCCAGGGCGGAGAGGCGGGACTCGTCAAAGCGGCTCTCCCGAAAGCTGCCGTCCACCGCACCGGCGAGCATCCGGTCCAGCCGGGCCAGCAGCCGCCGGGTGTAGAGCCACTGGACCAGCCCGAAGCCCGCCCCCAGCGCCGCCAGGGCCAGGGCCCCGCACACCGCCGGGGTCACCGTTTTTCCTCCCAGGTGTAGCCCAGGCCGTACACCGTCTTGATGGGGGCGTCCGTCAGCTTGTCCCGCAGCCGTTTCACCGCCACCGACAGGGCGTTGGCGTCCACAAACTCGCCCCCGTCCCACACCCGGTCCAGGAGCTGCTCCCGGGTCAGGGTCTGCCCCCGGTGCTCCACCAGCAGGCGCAGCAGCCGCTGCTCCGTCTTGGACAGCTCCACCTCCGTCCCGTTCCGCATAAAGCGCAGGCGCTCAAAGTCGAAGGAGAAGGGCCCCAGCTCCAGCGTGGCCGCCGGGGCGCTCCCCCGCCGCAGCAGGCGGTTCACCCGGGCCCGCAGCACCGCCAGGGAGAAGGGCTTGGTCACGTAGTCGTCCGCCCCCAGCTCCAGGCCCGCCACCTGGTCACTCTCCAGGTCGTTGGCGGTGAGAATCAGCACCGGCACCCCGCTGGTTCGCCGCAGCGCAGTGAGAAAATCCAGTCCATTTCCGTCGGGCAGGTTGAGATCCAGCAGCACCAGCGCGTATTCCCCTTCGCTCAGGGCCGCCCAGCCCTGGGCCAGGGTGGCCGCCACCCTGATTTCCCGGCCCTCCCCGGCCAGCGCCAGGGCGGTCCCCCGCCCCAGCGCCTGATCATCTTCTATCAGCAGAATCCGCTCCATGCTCCGCCCTCCCCTGTTTCGCGCCTCTTATCATAACACACTCCGGTCCCTCCGGCAACCGCCGCCTTGTCCGCATAGTGCCGCCCGTTCCGCCATATCCTAGCGTTGTTCCCTTTGAACAGGAGACCGAATATAATTTCAAAAATTATATTTAAAGTTTCTATTGATTATATTGTGCGGCATGTGTTATACTAAAGGTAAGGAAAGGTGATCCATATGAATCAGGAAAACGCACTCCCCCGCCGCAAGGCCATGCTCTATTATCCTTCCCAGGCAAAGCCGCGCCCGGCCAGGCTGCGGGAAAAGGACCGGGACCCTTATGACGGGCTGCGTCCCTGGTCCGCCATTACCCACGGCATTGGGGCCGCCCTGGCCCTGCTGGGCACCGTGCTGCTCCTGCTGCGCTGCGCCGCCCTCTCCCTCAGCCCCTGGCACGTGGTTTCCTTCCTTATCTATGGTGTGAGCATGGTGGGTCTATATACGGCCAGCACTCTCTATCACTGCCGCAACGTCAGCGTCAAGGGCCGCATCGCCCTGCGCAAGTACGACCACGCCTCTATCTACTTCCTCATCGCCGGTACCTATACCCCTATCTGCCTGGTGGTGCTCCGCACCGACGGTGCCTGGGGCTGGGCCCTGTTCGGTGTCATCTGGGCCTTGGCCCTGGCCGGGCTGGTGCTCACCCTGGCCTGGATCACCGCCCCCCGCTGGCTCACCGCCGGCATCTATATCTTCATGGGCTGGCTGGCTGTGGTGGCCCTCGTCCCCCTGCTGCGCCTGCTCCCCCCTGCCGGCTTTTTCTGGGTGCTGGGCGGCGGCATTCTCTACACCGTGGGCGGCGTGCTCTACGCCGTCAAGTGGCCTGGCCGCGATAATCCCCGCTTTGGCTGTCACGAGATTTTTCACCTGTTCATCCTTATGGGCTCGGTGTTTCACTTCATGCTCATGTACCGGGTGGTCGCGTTTCTCTGAGCACAAGTAAAGGAGCTTCCGCCATACAGCGGAAGCTCCTTTTTGCGCGGTCATTCCTCTGCTGGAGGCTCCGGCACTTCGGGCAGCGGGCCCATGGTACCCACACAGCGGTTGATCGGGGTCCCCAGGTTGTGGAACTTCTCCTCGTAGTCGGTCATTACACCGTGGATGCCGTCGGCGTGCAGGTCGCGGGTGACCTCAGACACCCCAAAGCCCACCCTGGGGAACTGGAACAGGGACCACTCGAATAGATCCCGGTTGTCTGTCTTGAAGTGGATCTCCCCCGCCTCTGCCAGCACCTGCCGGTAACGCAGCAGGAAGTCCGGGTGGGTCAGCCGCCGCTTGGCGTGGCGGTTGCTGGGCCAGGGATCGCAGAAGTTGATGTAGATGCGGTCTACCTCACCCGGAGCAAAGAACAGCGGAAGCTGCGCCACGTCCCCATCCACAAAAAAGACGTTGTGCAGCTCCTGAGCACAGACCCGCTCCATGGCGATCACCATGGCGTCCGGCACCCGCTCCACCGCAATATAGAGCGCCTGTGGATTCTGCGCCGCAGTCTCCGCCGTAAAGCGGCCCTTGCCGCAGCCCAGCTCCAGAAAGACCTCCTTCGCCTCGGGCATCAGCTCCCGCCACTTTCCCTTCCGCTCCTCCGGGTCGGAAATCAGCACCCGGGTACAGCGTTCCATCCGCACTCCCAGGTTCGGTTTTTTTCTCATTCGCATAGCCTATCTCACCTCGTATGGGCTATCATATCATATCAAAATGCCCTCTTGCAATCCTTCTGTCTATATATTATAATAGAAAAGCTGACTGAGCAACAAAGTGGAACACTCCAACAAAATATCCGGGTGTAGCGCAGTTGGTAGCGCACGTGATTTGGATGCACCGTCCTAGCTATCCACGATGGCAACAGCCGAAGCCAGGAAAGCCTTGAAACGCGGGCGTTTGCTGGATTTCGCCGGGTCACGAAATTGGGTCGAAAAACGGCTTTGACCACAGCATTGCCCACAGACACGAAAAACTTGCTTTTCCCTTCTCTGCATGGTATCATGCAAAAAAATTAAATATCCGGGTGTAGCCTATCGGTCAGGCACTTGCTTTGGGAGGATAGACGACCTATCCATTCCCCTAAAAGCGAGATCCCGGAAGTCCTTGGGACAGTAGCCTGCGGCGGAAATTCCCTGGATGAAAAACTCCCGCAAAACCGGGCTTGACCACAGCGCCGCCCACAGACACGGGAAACTTGCTTTTTCCTTCCTCGCGTGGTATCATGCAAAAAAACTGAATATCCGGGTGTAGCGCAGTTGGTAGCGCACGTGATTTGGGTTCACGGGGCCGAGCGTTCGAATCGCTCCACTCGGACCAAGAAGCCCTCTGGAGTGAAAACTCCAGAGGGCTTTTGCATTGTCAACGGCCATGCAATTTTTGAGATTATTTCAGCCCTATCTTGCATCGTGTTTAATCGGCCATAAAACGGAAAGCCAACTTGATGCTGGGTCGATAGGTTCATCTCTCTTTTTCAGATTGTAACACAAATATGTCCATAATCCCATTGGTAGAACTTTCTATCTATTATTTTGCATTTTCTATCAAATATGGTATAATACAATAAATTCATTTGACGAGGAGGGCTTTCCTGTGACCGACTACCCTTATATGCTATCTAACAATAAAATTTTACCTATTATTCAAAGTTTGCAGTCTGCAGCAAAGCCCAATAAGTTTACAACTGAATTTCTCAAAAACATGGGATTTAATAGTTCAAATGACAGAGCAATATTAAATTTGTTTAAGCGGCTGGGCTTTTTAACAGCAGATGGAGTCCCTACCGGATATTACGATCAGTTGCGTGATAAGGTGTTATATAAGAAAGTTCTTGCATCTCGCATCAAAGAATTATATTCTGAGTTATTTACCATCAATACCGAGATTTATAAAGAAACAGAAGCTAACATAAAAGGTGCTATTTCCAGGGTAACAGGAGGAGATGAAAAGTCGGTTTCTCGATGCTACAATACATTTAAAACATTATGTGGAATTGCGGACTTCGAACCGTTAAATGTCGTTGAGCAGGGGACACAGACAGAAGAGCAAGATGAGCATACAGAAGTGCCGTCCCAGCCCCATCAAGTGGTGCAACCGCAGTCTAATTTGGGCTTTCACTATAATATCCAAATCCATTTGCCCGCTACTACCGATATATCAGTTTATAATGCCATTTTTAAGAGTTTGAAAGACAATCTGCTGATTTGAATGGTAATAGATATGAGTGAACAACGATTAAGAGAGTTTGTTTTTAATGCACTCCTCGCTCAAGATTCTTTCCGGGCTTTAGAGAATGAGGGAATTAATATATTGAACGCAGACGATTATGCTACAATTAGTCGTGTAGTTGAGGCTGATTTTAGTCCTCGTATCTGGCATGATGCTCTAAAGATGTCCTCTGTCTACACCGCAATATATTGTATCGAGAACACAATCCGAAATTTTATCGTTGAAAGAATGTCAGAGCGATATGGAATTTCATGGTGGGATGATAAAGTGCCGCAAAAAATAAAAACTGCGGTCGCTTCATTAAAAAAGCAGGAAGAGAAAAATAAATACCATTCGAATCGCTCTTCCAATGAAATAGGATATACTATGCTCGGAAATTTGGGACAAATTATTATTGCTAATTGGGATGATTTTTCAATATAGTCCCTAACCAAGCATGGCTCATGTCTCGCATGGACGATTTAGAGATGTCTCGTAATATAATTATGCATACAGGAGTTCTTCCTGCGGATGAAATTGACCGGATTGAAAGTATTGTCAGAGATTTGTTGAGGCAGATTGGATAATATCCTGAACTATTAATTACTGATTACTCGAAACTGTTTTATATTTCTAATTTCGTAGGAACCTATAGTTACACTTGAACCAAAAGCCCTCTGATGTGAACTCCAGAGGGCTTTTGACTTGTTATCTGCAACGCAATTCTTCCGCTTATATTAGGCCAATCTCCATCCGAATTTCCTCATAATATCGTTTCACCGTGTTTTTATCTACCTGCACCGCCTTAGCGATGGCGCTCTTGCTGATGACCTCCGGGTGCTCCCGCATATAGGCGGCGATGGCTTTCTTCTTCTCACTGATCCCGTCCGGGATGGCATTCAGGTTTCCGCTTTCCTTGATAGCCTTGATCTCCGCCTTCATCTGCTCGATCAGCCCAGGCAGGAGTGCCTCACACTCCTCCCGCGTTTTGGCGTACACATTGCGGGAGTGTTTCTTGCCATCCGGCCACATGGGGGAGTAGCGGCCCTCCCAGCAGTTCTCGCTGATCTGGGTGATACACCCGGTGCCGGGCTTCCGTTTCCTTCCTGCATAGGGCTGGAATGTGGTCATGGTCCGTTTCTCTTGCGGCTCCGCAGGTGATTCCTGCGGAGCCGCTTTTGCG
>NZ_CAXSQB010000009.1:58953-103108 GCF_964239415.1 Clostridium sp. ATCC BAA-442
CCCCCCCCCCCCCCCCCCGCTTTTCCGATCCTCTGGTCAATCTTTGCCGCCGCCTCGGACCGCATGGGATCGGTGATGTGGGTGTAGATGTCCAGTGTAGTAGCCGCCGAAACATGGCCCAGCATGGCGGAGAGGGTCTTCACATCCATCCCGTTTCCCAGAGCGATGGTGGCAAAGGTATGCCGCAAATCATGGAAACGAATTTGCTTACATTGGGCGTGTTCCAGAATAAGGTGCAGCCGTGTTCTGATGTAGGCCGGGTCCAGCGGTGAGTCCTCCTTGACCGGCGAGGGGAACATCCACCGGGAGTTTACGCCCTCTTTGTACTCTTTCAGAATGTTCAGAAGCGGCGGAGGCAGGCTGACCGTGCGGATGGAGGATTTCGTTTTGGGCTGGGAAATCAGGAGCCCGTCCTCCTTTGTCCGGTAGACCTGCTTGGTGACTTGTAGTTCTCCCGTTTCCAGATTCAGGTCATCCCACTGGAGGGCCAGCAGTTCTCCCCGGCGCAGGCCGGTGGTCAGCTCCAGCAGGAACAGCTCGAAGTATCCCTCCGCCTTGGCCTGGATCAGGAACCGCTGGATCTCCTCACGGGTCAGCACCTGCATCTCTCGGGCCTTCTTGGGCGGTAGCTTGCAGCCGACGGCGGGGTTCACGCGGATCAGGCCATCCTGTACCGCCTTTTCCAGTGCGGATCGGCAGTTCATGTGGCAGGCCCGCACCATGCGGTCAGACAGCCCCTTGCCGTAGTGTTCTGTGTGGAGGAGCCGCCCGCTCTTTTTCAGTCGAGCGTAGAACTGCTGCAGGTCGTTCTGTGTCAGCTGATCCAGAGGGATGCTGCCCAGTTCCGGAATGATATGCTGATAGATCCTGCCCTCATAGCCAGAACGGGTGGTAGGCCGAAGTTTCGGTTTGGAGTAGTTCTGATACCAGAAGTCCATCCACTCCCTGAAGGGCATATCAGGCTTGACCTTGTCTGACTTGGGCGGAGCGTACTGCTCCTGCAGTCGCTTCAGCTTCTCCACGCATTCGCTCTTTGTCTTGGCCAAGACATTCTTGGTTTTGGGGCGGTTCTTTTCATCGTAACCGATGACCACCCGGCCCTCCCAGCGGCCATCTTTTCTCAGGCGGACGGTTCCCTCGCCGTTCTTTCGCTTCCTTGCCACGGTTTCCACTCCTCTCCCAACAGTTTTGTCATAAAGTCGCCTACAATATTCGCCGCCTGTTTCTGCATTTCCCCGGTCACATGGGTGTAGGTGTCCAGGGTAAAGCTGGCGTTGGTGTGCCCCAGGATACCCGAGAGGGTCTTGGCGTCCACGCCTCCGGCTAGGGCGTGGGTGGCGAAGGTATGCCTTAAATCGTGGAACCTGATACTGGGCAGTCTGGCGTTTTTCAGGATCGTCTTCATCCGGTTATAGGCATAGCCGGGATTGACCGGCTCCTCTGGATGCAGGGGATTTGGAAATATCCAATCACTAATGGCGGTTTCCTTCCGCTCCCGAAGGCGCTGGGCTGTGCTGTCCGGCAGAGAGATGGTGCGCCGGCCCTTTTTCTCCGACCTCCAGGTTGCCCGCCTTGCGGGTGCTGACAGAGCGGTTGACTCTGAGGGTTCCATCTACCTCGTCGAAATCCTCCCACCGAAGGCCGCAGATTTCCCCCCGGCGCAGGCCGGTGGTCAGTTCTGTGAAGAAGAAGTCCCTCCACACCTCGTCCTGCTCAATAGCGATCATGAAAGTGTCCAACTGTTCCTCATTCAGAATCTGCTTTGGACGGTAGTTGGGCTTGGGGACTACTGCGCCCTCGGTGGGATTCTTGGCGATTAAGTGTGCGCCCACCGCGTCTTTCATTGCTTGGTGGAGCATGGCATGGATGCGCCCCTCCCGTTTCAGTTTAGTGTACATCCGCTGGATGTCCGTCGAGGTGATGTGGGAGATTACTTTATCTCCCAGGATGGGCTTGATGTAGAGTCTGGCATACTGCCGGTAAGCGTACATGGTGCTGGAGCGTATAGTCCCTGACTTGTACTCGTCCAGCCATCGATCCAACCATTCGCCCAGGGTGATTCTGCTGTCCTCGGTCAACTCCACATCCTGATAGGTTTCGATGTTCTGATGGAGTTTGCTCAGCAATTCCTTCTGCGTGCGGCCCTACACATACCGGAAGATGTGATTGCCATTTGCCTTGTGGCCCACCACAATCCGGCCCTCCCAGCGGTCGTCTTCCTTTTTTCGTACCATGCCGTCGCCGGATGGCCTGCGTTTTGCCATGATGATGTACCTCCTTTGCAGCAACACAACATATCCCAGAAAGAGAGAACTATCCAGGGGCACGGCGAACTGTTATCAAAAAAGTTATCATTTGGGGTAGCGAACACAGTGGCAATCAATCAAAAATTTTTCTGTGATAAACCAAAATATATACATTTTTACAAAAATTGACCATCATAAGCAGCGACGAGAATTCTTTAAAAAAACAAAAGCACGAAAAACACTCAAAAATAGGCATAAAGGCTTTGATTTCTCTTGCAATAATTGAATTCTTGGAGAATTGGAGCTTGTTTGTAGCCCACTTTTTTACTCATCTCTTGATAGTATGTCTCAAGGGCTTTTTTGAATATGCTTTATAGTGCTTATTCTTTGTATATTGCGTGCTAAAAATTGGTACGCCCGTTGTCAGTCATCATCTATGTGTTTTCCTAACAGAGAACAGTTTCTGGGATTTTATCAATTCAAGTTTTAGTTGATAATTTCCATGTAATTAGGTATGATGGAAAAGAACCATCCGACCTTATGGTTTGAAAGAAGCAACTAACCATATATAAAAGTATCACAAGCAACTTACACTGTACGCATGGGATCATGCGTGATGTAGGCGGAAGTTTTTGGGAGATGCACACGAATCAGTTAAAGATAACTTTATTTCTATATAAAAATGGATTTTGTGTGTGGCGGAAACCACATCTGGGGGTGGATGTGGTTTCTTTCTTGCGGCCTTTTTGCGCCTTGCGTTAACCTGTCTAAGTGACAGGATATCGCAGGGCGCTTTTCTATCTTCGAAAAGGAGTCCGAGAATATGAGCCTGAAATACACCTGCCTCGGCTGTGGGACACCCTTGGGTTACGAGGGACTGTGCTGGAAATGCGAGTGCGAGAAAAGCCGAAAAACCGCGCTGGGATGGATGCCGGAACAAATTGCAGAGAAGCAGAAAAATCTGATTCAGAATATCCAGCGGCTGGCGGATATGGAAGACCCGGAGTTTACCAACTTCTGGCAGCTTTTAGGCTACCGGGATGCCATTACCCCGGAGATCCAACGGGCAGCACTGGCTGTAGAGGGATTCTATCCCTGCGAACTCTATTACGGAGCACCGGATGATGTACGGGATGCGCTGATCACCGCTTTACTGGAAACGGATAGCTCCCAAAATGCTGCCGAACTGATGTCCTGCCTTGCCTTCCAGGGAGATGACAAGGCAATGGAGACTCTGCTGGAACTGGAGCGGAACCCCCGGCCCTGGCGCAAGAGTCTCTATGTGGATCCGTCCAGCTATGCCCAGTGTGGCGGCTGGACCTTTGATAAGGATGGCCATCGGACGCAGCTCAACTTCAATACCTGCTATCCTATGGTCAAGGGGGCGACCGGCGAAGCGTCTCCCGTTCGCATCGGGCGGGCACGGGAGGACACCTGTCCCCACTGTGGCGGGCATATGGTGGATATGCTGGTGCTGGATGGGCGGGATGAGCGGCTGAAGTTCTTGGGGCTAGACGGTATTCTGACGGCCACCTGCTGTCCCAACTGCGTGGGCTTCCTGAAAGGCCCCGCCTTCAACCGCTTTACCCTGGACGGCGGCGTGGAGGTCTTTCCCTCGGAGCTCTTTGACGGGGCGGAGAGGATAAAATGCTATGTCCGGCCAGAGGACTATAAGGCACTCACCGAAAATTCTTTTGTGCTGGCCAAAACACCTGTGCCCCTGTTTTACGGCGCCGCCTGCGACGATGTGAACACCATTGGCGGCTTTGCCAACTGGGTGCAGGACGCGGAATATACCATCTGCCCCCACTGCGGAAAGCCCATGAAGTATCTGGCCCAGATCCAGTGGGATACGGTGTATGACTGTGCGGAGGGAACGCTCTATGTGGAGTTCTGTCCGGATTGCCAAATCCTATCCATGCAGCATCAGCAAACCTGAGAGGAGCGCATACGATGAGTTTGCCAAAGCGTGACGGCGTGAAGGGCCGCTACTACCTGATCCACAAGCCGGATACTTCTCCAGAGGTGCTGGCGGAGGCGGATCTCTGCATCCAGGATGTTCTGAACGGCACTGCTCGTGAAAATCACTCCGATTACCCGACCGTGGTGCGAAACCACAACGGAACGCCCTTTCTCCCTGATCAGCTGCTGGAGCGGTATCTTTCCCGACTGCCGCTGAAGGGATTTCCCTGCGAGGATGCGGTTTCCCTCTGCGATGCCATGCGGCGGCTGGTTTGCTGGGAGGAGATCCGCTATGAGTTGGAGAAGTACATAGAAAAGCAGGTGCAGGAGCGGTTCTTCCTTGTGGGAGAGCAGGAAGATGGGTTTACCGTCTTTCCGCCCTGCACGGTGTGTCCGGAATTGCGCCTGGAGGATGTGGACGAAGGGCTGCTGCGCTTTGCCTGCTATGTGGCAGTCTGCCACACCGTGTATGGGCAGAGTTTTGAGTCTCTCAAAACCGAACACATCCTCGGCCTGGTTTCCCAGCTCCGTCCCGACATGGTAAAAGAACTGAAAGCCAATGGCAGCGGCAAATTGCCGCCTAACATCCAAAAGCGGAAAACAAAGTACCTGACCGCCTCGGCCAATGATGCGTTTGCCACCGTCCGCATCACCGCCAGGGACTGCACAGAGGAGTGCTATGCGGAAGTCTTGGACTATCTGTGCGCGGTGCTGGAGCAGGAGGAATTCCCCCGCAGTTACTCGGTGGAGTTCCGTGGCTCAGAGAAAAACTATCTGCCCATTCCTGGACTTCCTAAAAAGGGAGTTAATCAGTTCTTTGCCTGTGCTGTCCAATACCCCAAATTACACGCCGATATTGAGCGGTATGCACGGCTGGCCATGCGGGAGTATGAATGGTACAACAACCTCTCCGATGAATCCTGCGCCATGCCCGGAACCTTCGCCGTGTTTGCTCTGGGACTGGAAGGAGAACAGTGGGCACCGCTCGTGACGGAGTATCTGGATCTCTGCGACGACGAGCACTCCTCCCTGCAAGATAAATTCCTTCATGCCTTTATCCGGAAGTTTGGTTTTCAACCATGGACACTGGGGGTATTGGTTCGGGGCGCATTGTCTATGCAGTGGATGAAGCCTGCCAAGGAATTCCGCAGTCTGATTGCCAATGCGGAAAGCCTGGATGCTCTACTGGCAGTCAAGTGCCGCTTTTCCGCTTATCTCCTGTCAGAAGAAAATAAGGACCCGAAATTCCGGGCCATCGCTTGGCAGAGCCTACTCTGGGCCATCTGGGGTCCGTCCTCCGAAAACGGTGGCAGCAAGGTCATCAAAGCGGCCCCAGAAGAATTGAGAGAGAAATACCGGCAGGTATTTGCGTGAGGAGAACACCATGAAAAAAAGAAAAGTCAAGGACTTTATTGCCCTGTACGCCCCGGAAGATGAGGAAAAGCTGGTGCTGATCCAAAGCGGCACCAGCGCGGACAAGACCTTTCTGGATACTTTCTGGACGGCGCATACCCATGCCCTCGCCATGGCGGATGTCCAGACCGGACAGGTGCTCTCCGGCCGATGCTGCCTGAGCTGGCCGCTGACGGACAAGGAAAGGGAATCCGGTGACTATTCCAAGCGGTTTGCCAAGGGCAACATCTATCGGATCAAGACCCGCGGCTGGAAAGGCGACGCCCTCAGTGAACCCCAGTGGTATGTCACGGAGGTACTGGAGGAAGGTGTAACCTGTCCGGCACTGGAGGAGATCTGGGCGGAGTACACAAAGCCCATCCTTTTGGAAGATGAAGTGCTGGGGACACTCACGCTGGATCGTGAGATGAGCACATTCGATGGAACCTGCCAGTGGATGGGGAAAGAAGTCCGGATCTCGTTGGATGTGGAGATTGAAAAGAAAGCGTCCTGGACCCGCGTCACCAATGTGATGAAGAACCTGTTGGCAGATCAGGAAGTCTGGGACAAGTCCCTACGGGCGATGGCTGCTCAGACGCTCACTGCTCAGGCCAACGAATGGCTGGCAGACAATGACCAGACCGACCGGGCCCCGGAGAAAGACCCCATCACGGAGGAGGAGTTCGCCCGGCGCATCCTGCTCACCGAGTTTACAGTATCTCCCGGCGGGCGTTTTACCGCCTGGTATGAGGACGACGATATGTTCTGGGGCCATGTGGTCACTGTGGATGGAATACTGAAAAAGGGGCCCATTGGTGCGGATATGCAGGGATAAAGAGAGGAGAAACCTGAATGAACAGTGAGCAGATTACAGCCTTTTTGCAGGAGCATTGGAGCTGGGTGACACTGATCATCGGCGCTGTCCTGCTGATTGGTGCGATCATGAGCTGGAACTGGCTCTGCGACCCCACCGGCAAGCCGGACTCCCACCGCTATGGCCGCGGCTCCCGGCGGGTGATATTCTTCTTGCTGGGGATCGTGCTGATTGTGACCAGTGTTATGTCTTGGATGTTGTAAGGAGGCCGAAACGATGACTGAAAAATATCCTACCTGGCTCACCGGCCATGTGAAGGAGTGGGCCGAGAAGCGTCTGCCCACCGTGACATTGTGTTCCACCACCGGCAATGAACTGCTGGAGGTGTGGTACTACGGAGACTTGCTTACAGTGAAGGGGGAGCCTCAATCCTATATTGTAGATAGTGACGAGGCCCCCGGACTGGTGGCGGCCCGTGACCCGGAGAGCGGCGAGGCGTTCATTATCTTCGACGGCGGGCGGCATGGCTATGACAATCTGTTCTGTGATGAACACGATCCGGCTGAATTGGAACACCGCCCCCTTAAGCGGTATGAGATCCCCGCCTCCAAACTAGTGCTGGAGCTGGGCTACAGCATTGACTATGAGGATGAAAAAGAGGGTTTCGAGGCGGACGAGGCGGATACCGTGGAACTGCTCAGCGGCAGACGGATGCCCTGGGAGCAGGTCAAGCGGGATGGCATTGACTACATTGCGCTTTACTATGTGAACGAGGAAGGAAAACAAGTACAGATTTTGGATGCGGAGCTGGCATGAGTACAGCCGTTCCATCTTCCGACACTCTAAGGAGGTACCCCATGACCCAAGAAGAACAGATCCGTCTCTACCGGCTCATGGAAAAGCTCAACTGGTTTTTCCACCAGGAGATGCACTATCTCGACCGGAATATTGCGGAACAGACCGCGCGGGAGTGTTATCCGGAGATCCGGGAGTTTACATATGATATTTTGTGGAATGACCTGCCCAAAGAGGTGCAGGATCAACTTGATTAGGATGAACCCTAATGACTTTGCACTGGCCCAGGAGGTGGAGTTGCAATGTCCATAACCGCTTATAAAATAGAATCCGTCGGGCATGACCGGACCGGCAAGGACTACGGCTATGTGAATATCATGTACCGCTACGGCAACAAGCGGTCCTGTCCCCAGCCTGATCAATGCGAAAAGATGGAAGTCATGTGGGCGGATGAGAGCGTCTATGGGCCCCCTGCTCCCGGCAGCAAGGTGGGTGACTTTATCATGACCTGGCTGATGGGCCCCTGGAACTGCGGGGTGTTTACCCACCGGGAGATCGCCCAGCGGCTGATGGATACCTTCACCGGCCTGAAGATCAAGGAGCTGAAGTGGTTCGAGAATCCCAGAGAGAAGACACTGAAAAGCGGCAAGCTCCGGGCGCGCCGGGCCAGGTGGCTTCCGGAGCGGGAGGTGGATCTGGTGTATCTCTACTCCGACTACTATATTGACGCAAGAGAACCTACTTCTGCCCAAACTGACTTCTTCACCGTCACAAGGATGGACGCCTGGGGCGTGAGCACCTGGTTCATGTGTACCCCACAGGCCGCCGAGAAGCTGATCGCTATGGATTTCGAAAATCTGACCGTCAAGGCAACCACCATTGTGGGATAGATTAAAAAGGAGTAAGCCAATGATGGCTTTGGAACAACTGCCCCGCAAGGTGGAAAACCCGGAACTGAAGCGCGTTCTGCGGGGCTACTTCCACATTCGCAGCCAGAAAAAGAAAGTGGCAAAGAGCATCACCGTCTATCAGGATGCTGCCGAGCGATTCGGAGAGTAAGCTGGAATGGAGGGACTGGCATGATCGGGACAGATGAAAACCGGGCGGTGCTCCATGTGGAGGTCATCTTTTGGATCGGCAAACGAAAGGCTCCCCCCAGCCTGGTCAGCGGAAAGTATAGCCCCCATTTTGTAGTCGTGGGAACCGCTGAGTATCTGGGTGTATGCTTCCTGGATGGAACCGAGTGTGTATTTGATGAACCGGCATTGGGGAATGCCCAGCCCCTCTACCCGGATACTGTGGACTACGGCCCGCTGGAACACAATGCGGAATTCTTGATTTATGAGGGGGCCAATTCCGTTGGCAAGGGCCGGGTGCTGGGCCGAACCGTTCCCTATCAAGTAAAGCAGCAGAGGAAGTAAGTCCTATGATCGAGGGTGGGTTTGAAGGATAAGGAGCAATGCCATGATATCAATAGACTTTCTGAACAAGGTATATAAAATCCTGGACTCGCAGGAATACAACCTCTCTTTTTCTCCCGCCAAGTTCAAGAACTATATGCTGTACTGCAACGGCAACTTTATCGGCGGCCTGTTCGATGAGGAACTGTGCTTCGTCTATGCCGACAGTGTGAGCGAACTGCTGGGGCAGCCGGAACCCGTCTACCGCGGCTACTCCGGCACCGCCCAGCACAGGATGCTGGTGATCCCGGAGGAACACTGGGAGAAGGCGCTGAAACTGCTCTATGCCGAGAAATTTGACTGGAGCCGTTTGGTGTACGACATCACATACACCAGCATTGGCGCGGCTGTGGTGGAGGACTTCTATGATGAGAATGTGGTGTTCCTTCGGTTCTGCTTTGACAAGGAACTGCTGAAAAAGAACCCTTTGGACCAGCAAGGCCGTATCCTTCGGATGGTCTATCTCAATCAGGACCTGACAAAAGCGGGCAAATATCTGTTCCCCAGACTGCTGCAAAAGTTTCTTGTTTTTACAGATCGCAGCGGGAAAACCAGTCTGGAAACCATGCTGAAACGGTGGTACACCACGCTGGAGAAGATGTACCGCAGTCAGACAGCGGGATAAGGAGGGCAACGACATGACAGAAGAAAACAAAACCTACATCCGCCAGCTCAAGGTCGCTGATGTCCCGTGGCATCGGCTCACCACCGCCTATGGCCGGGGGACGGATTTTCCCGCTCACCTGACAGTCCTGGAACAGATGCGTGATTTGGCGTCAGTCAAAAAGTCCCTCTACGTGTTCACCACCAACCTGGAGCACCAGGGCACCCTGTGGCACGCCACCCCCTTCGGCACGGTGTTCCTGAACCGGATTCTGGAGAAGGCCCTCATGGAGAGCGGCCAGAACCCCGTGGCTCGCTTCCTTGCCGGGGAGCTGCTGGACTTCTTTGCCTGCATCCTCCAGTGCTTCCACGATGGAGATGAGATGGAACACGCCTCTCCCCTTCCCTGCTTCTCTGATCTGCTGAAAGAAGAATACCTGTGGTCAGAGGAATACGACGAGGAAGAAGATGAGATGCGCTACGAGGAGGACGAGGTCTTCCCCGCGGACTTGTTCTACAGCTTCTATTACTACTCCTGGCAGGCGGTGCTGGCCTACCGAGGCGCACTGGAACAGGAAGTTTCTCCGGAGTTTCTCCCCAAGATTGCGGCGGTTTTGGAAGGACTGTAAAGGAGGTTGCGCCCATGTTTGAGGAATTCTATGGGATGTACGAGCCTAAGGAGCAGGAAGTGGTCGCTCTGATCAAGCGCTGTATCGGGGGAGGATATCACAACAAGGGAGACTTTTGGGGAATGACCGTTGTAACGCTGGGCATGGTGTTCTGTGACACCGGCAAGGCCAGCCCCAAAGAGGAGCGGCTGGAGTGGCCGGTCACCAACGAGGAGCGGGACGGCGAAAGGGGCTGGGGACGCTTTCGCAACGAGCAGATCTGCCGTCTGAAGATCCGCCGGATGAAGGAAGAATGGGCGCAAAACCTGGTGGCGCGGCCCTGGTGCATCTCCGAGGTGGTCAGGGCTCATGAGGACTGCCCGGAGCTTCAGGCCATTCTGGACGAGTACCACAAGCCGGTGGTGATCCAGGACGAAGTGCTGGGTGAGCTGACGCTGGATAAGGACTATGATGCCTTTGAGGGTGAGATCCAGTGGTGCGGAAAGGATGTACGCCTTTCTCTGGAGGTCAATGCTGAGAGCAAGCCCTCATGGACCCGCGCCCGCAACGCCGCCAAGAGGCTGGTTACAGATCAGGAAACCTGGGACAAGGCCATGCGGGACTTTGCGGCCAAAAACCTGACTGGGCTTGCCAACAACTGGCTTTCCCAGGATGAGGAAAGCGCCCGTGACCCGGAGACAGCCCCCATCACGGAGGAGGAGTTTGCCCAGCGCATCCTGCTCACCGAGGTTTCCGTTTCTCCCGGCGGCCGTTTTACCGCCTATTATAACGATGACGATATGTTCTGGGGCCATGCGGTAGAGGTTAGCGGCTCTTTGAAGAAGGGCATTACCTATGCCAACCTTGCAGGATAAGGAGGATAGCCTGATGAAACTGAACAGTAAACGCATTGATTTTGAATACACGCCCGGCGAGGAAATTTTTACCTTTCCCGAGGACACGGGACTGCCCTTTTTCTTTGATGTAGATGAGGAACTGACCGACAATCCTTCTGCCATGGACGCGGTGGGCGAAATGCTGGATGAGGCGGAGACATTGGCGGAAAAGGCCAAAGCCGCCATCAAAGCGGCGCTGGCGGACGAGAGCAGCCCCTACCACGACCTCGTGACCTTTTTCATGCAGTTCCACCGGGACGACGTAGGCCCGGATATTGCGGCTGATCTTTTTCCGGGAACCGATCCGGCCAAGCTGTCTTTTATCGAGATGGTGGACTTTTTGCGGCTCAAGTGTTTTGGCAGCTTGGTGGATGGCGAAACCGGCCAGCAAGCCTTTATTCTGGACCTGTCTTTCAACCCGGAAATCACCGACGAGCTGATGGTGGTCTACTTTGACTTGAACAAGGAGATTTTCTGCATTACCCATGAGAGCTGATGAAAGAAAAAGGGCGTAGCACTTGCCCACGCTTTTGATCCAGCAGATCCGCCTGCAATGGTATAAAGACTGTCGGGGGGAAACTACGCTGTGCAAAGGAACCAGTATCCCAGAGCAATGCGTCTGCCGAAGGCAGGGAGGCATTTTTTGCCACCGATGGCAGCGGCCAAAGCATGATTGTCCTGTTTGCGCCCGAAGGCTGCGTCATCAACGGTGTGGACTCCGAACTCTACGACTGGGAGAAAAACTCCCCTGAATCGAAGACCTGACCGACGGGATGCCGACCGCTTTGCAAAAGCTCATGACCAGCCATGAGGTCAAGAAGATGAAAAGCACCTTCTGCGTCTGGACGAAAGATGGCATCGCCTGGCACTGCAATCCGATGGACGGCGAGGATGCGTCCAGGGACCTGCTCTCCAGAATCGACGGCGAGGCACAGACCTATGTGGAGTACGGGAAGTGGTTTCCCGCTGACCTGCCTTTGGAAGCTGTGCGCCGGCTTGCGGACGGGGCGCCGGTGACAAAGGAACTGGTCGCCGCGCTGAACCCCAGGCGCAGCGAGTGGGAGGAAATCAAGGCAGGACTGGATAAGATCGGCTATCCAAATGAACTTTGATCTGTAGTAGACAGGAGATGGTTCGAATGATCAAAGAACGCACCCTAATCTCCGGCGACCTCAAAAGCAAGGTCAAGCAGCTGATGGAGTACGCCGGGTGGTACGAAGGGCGAAAAGTTGACATCTCCATTGCGGAGCAGTATTACGCCGATCATGGCGTCCCGATGATGAAGACCGTCCAGCGGTTTTACCGCAAGTATTTCGGCCTGTGCTGTGAGTGGTACCTGGAGCAGAAAAAGATGAACTGGGCGGCTGACTTTGAATTTGCTTTGTTTCCTTACCTGGTTAACGGGATCAAAGACCATTTGGAGGACGCCTATTTTCGGGACATGTCCGGCTGTGAGCTGGCGGAGATCGAACAGGCCGCCGGTGAGCGGTGTCAGCCTATCGGTCATATCGGCTACTACTACCCGGCAGAGGTTTGGATCTCCGAGTACGGGAAACTGTATGCGAAATATGAGTATCAGGATGAGATTGAATGCCTTCCCGATGTGTTCGCCCTGATCGAGCGCGATTTGCGGCAGTGTATATTTGATTCCGCTGCCATGAAAACCGTGGAGGCGCTGGATGGGAAGCAATGAGAAATCAATCGCAAGCATAACTGGAGGAAATAGCTATGGATTATTTGAAAATACTGCGTGAAAATCCTAATTTGGCAGAGGAATTTGATTCGCTTTTTGACTTCTTCCTGCTGGATGAGTTGTCCCCTAGGGATGAGGCGGACGGTCGAGCAACCTTCACACTGCCCGGCATGGCATTTGCCAGAGATGGCTCCGGCGGAGAATACCACTTGTTGGAAGATGGCTCCATCGGCTATTACAGCAGCGAAGGTGAGACAGGCCGTCTGGCTGAGAGCATGGACGATCTCTTTTCCCTGCTTGTGAGCTGTATCTGCTGGCATGACTGCTGTGATACAAAGCAGTATGTGGATTCCAAAACACTGGAGGAATATGGGCAGAGGCAGCGTAACTGTAACTTGGAAGATATGGATAGGGGCAGCTTGCGGCGGGTGTCTGATGTGCTCGGTATCCCTACCGGTGAGGCGCTGGCTCCTGTTCTGGAGAGGTTCCGCAAAGCAACACAGCGCCAGCCCCTGTATCAGTGTATTTTCCATGAGGACGACGGAAGCCTGACCAAATCATACGGTTTGATGTTTGAATGAGAAAGGAGCAATCACGATGAAAGCATTTGACCCGGATTATAAGCTGTTGGACGAGATGTATCAGGATGATTACTATCCTGCTTTTCTGGTAGACAAGGTAAAGGACGAGCTCCAGAAGGTCATCGACTTGCTGGAAAGCGGCGAAACCGACACCGAAGTGATACAGGAAACGCTGGATGAGGCAGTCTGCGGCATCAATGATCTTCAGGAGGAGTTTGACGAGAACGACAGCGAGATCGAAACGGTGGCCCGTGATTGCATCGGCGTTACCGTGGCCTACATTCTGGAGTGGTTCAATATCCCCATTGACACCGAGGAGGCCATCCGGGAAAGGGACTGGTGATACCCGTGGCAAAAAAAGAACTGGCCGTTTGTGATGAGTGCGGCAGCCTGTTTTTCAAAGGCCCCTCACAGATGATGGGACTGTGCCCGGAATGTGCCCATATTCTCTATGGCTATCCGAATTGTCCCCATCATTTTCAGAATGGCCGGTGTGTGAACTGCTACTGGGACGGCTCAAAGAGCGGGTACATAAAGGAACTGAATCAACAGGAGGAAGCTGATATGCCTACGACCGAATGGCTGAACAAATACGAATCCACCAAGGACAAACTGGCCTGCAAAGCTGACCTGGAGGCCCATTTTACAGAGAAATTGATTGGGAACATGGCGGTGGATGTGCTGGACATCGGCCCCGTCCATTTCCCCACCGGGCAGATCTTCGCCTGCGATCCGCTGGTGGAGCTGGAGGACACGCCGCCCTTTATACAGACAATCCCCGCCGGGACTTACCCAGTAAAAATCTGCGTGGTACCCAGTGAACAATACGGCGACCGCTACGCCTGTGTCAAGGTGGAGGTCAGCCAGGAGAAGCCTGTCCGCTATGAGTTGGGCATGACAGGCAAAGAGGACCTGGAGGAGGAACTGGGCGAGGACGATTATTTTGGCTTTGGCGTAGACGCCGGGATGGGGTGCATTGCGGACATCCAAACCCAGGCAGCCTTTAAGAGGTACTGGGCCAAGCGGCTGGAGGAGGACCCGGACATCGACCCCTACAACGACCTGTTCTGCGACTTGATGGAGGAAAACGCCAAAGCCCATCCCAAGTATCAGGAGAGCCACGGCGACTGGCTCAACTGGACGATACCGGGCACGGACTGCAATCTGCCTGTCTTCTCCTCCGGCTGGGGTGATGGCTACTATCCCGTCTACTTCGGCTATGGCGCAAAGGGCGAAATTTGCGCCGTGTATGTGCGGTTCATCGACATCGAAGCCTGCTACAAGGAGCAGGCGTAAGGAGGAAAGCGATGGAATGGCCAAAACGGGCGCGGACAGCAGCATGGGAAAGCGGTGTCCTGACCCTGGATGGAGAAAAACAGTTTGAGATCCCGGAGCTGACCATGAATCTAATAGAGCGACTGGCTGGCTACACCCTGGTGGGGTTCCATGTGAAGGACTACCCTGTATCGGATGAACTGCTTGCAGCCTTTGCCGGACATAAAAGCATGGTCAACTTTGGTGTGGAAAACGCCGCCCTCACCGACGCCTGTTTTCCCATTTTTTCTGCCATGCCCAAGCTGCGCTATCTGCTGCTGGACGGCAACGCCGCCATCCACGGCAGCGGCCTGTCCGCCCTGCAAAACTGCAAGCTGGATCTTTTGACCCTCAACCGCACCGGGCTGGACGACGGCGGGCTGCTCCAGGCAGCCGCCATCCCCAAGCTCTCCCACATCCAGATCGACCATACCGCAATTACCTATGATGGTCTGCTGGCCGTCGCCGGGAACAGCCGGATCGAGCCGGTGGCCCATGAGCAATTCACTAAGGAGCAGATGGAACACTTCTTCCATATCCAGCGGGAGAAGGCCAAAAAGCCCACTGTGCTGGACGAGCAGGCGGCGGAGGAATGCCGCAGGGTGTTGTCCGCTTTCTTTGCCGAGATGACAGAATGGGAGCAATATATGGAGCAGGCCGGATTTGAGGACTCCGAAGCTGCGCCCCGCCTTCTGGCGATCTGGGAGAGGTATGTGAGCGAAAAGCCCCGTCCGGGCTACCGGCCGTTGGCACTCTCTTACAGCGCCCAGGGAACCTACAAGGGGGAAGGGTTCCTGGACGCGGAGCAGATCACCAAGAACAAGCTCTACATCTACACCAGAGAGGAAAACACCGGCTTTGACCGTCGCTTCCTCATGAAGCGTGTGGACGGGAGCTGGAAGATCGACGCGGTGCAGGAGCGGCTGGACGGCTGGCAGCGCGTGGGATTGTGAGGGATACGAAATGACATGGAAATTTGAAACATCCGGTTTCGATGGGCAGTGTACGTTGTTTGGCGTAAATATCTTTCAATACCGCTGGCGCGACTGCCGGGAAACAGCGGCGGTCATCGATCCCCATTACGGCACGGAAAAAGTGTTTCATGTCTATGAGGTGGAGATCAACGGGCAGATCCACCGCTTTGCCGCCGGGGAGTTCTCCAACTGCGTGTGGGGATTCTACCTGGAAAAGAACGGATGAGAGGATTGCTGCCCCATGAAAGCTAGCGCCGGATCGGTCTATACGGTCTACAACCAATACCTGAAACGCTACACCGCCTGTCAGGTGGCCTATATTGCACCGCCGGACACGGTGAGCAAGGAGTCCTGGGCGGTGATCCTCTCTCTGGATTGGGTGGGCGACGCCCCTCTGACCGCGGAGGAACTGCCCCATCTCCGCCCGCTCTACAAGGACTTCATGTACTGGCCCCGTGAACTTCACCTGCTGCGGGTGCCGGTGGAAATCCCGCCACAGTACACGCTGGTGGGTATCCTGCCATCCTTCGCCGATGAGCCCTGCCACTCCTACGGTCGCTGGGATGACGGCTATGAGGTGTACCGTCAGATCAAGTGGCAGGAGATCCCGGAGGAGCGGCGGCGGGCCTTCAAGGAGGCCATAGAGAGCGACGGGGAAACGGAGATTGGCGGTATCCCGGTGAAGGTCAGCAGCCATCGGCTGATGGACAAATATCTACCCTTTGGCTCAGCGCGGGAACTGGAGGCGCTGCCCTGCCTCTCCGACCTCATCTGCGAGCGGTGGCACCCGGATCTGCTGGAGTTTCTGCGGGAAAACCCCTTCCTTGATGAACTGACTTTACTGAGCCACGGTCAGAGGGAACTTGATCTGCGGGGCACCAGCGTCAGAAAGCTGATGCTGGACATGACTGGCCTGGAGGAACTGTGGCTTGGCGAGGAGACGGAGCAGCTCCTGTTCCAGAACAAGGGGCCGGACGCCTGCACCATCCATGCCGCCGGAAATGGCAGCGGTTTAACCCTCCAATTTATCAGGGAATACCGCCCCCACCCGGAGCTGCCGAACCTGTGGGGACTGCATGGTATCCGGCTGGAAGGGTTTGACATGACCGGCTTGCCCGTTGTTCATCCCAGCCTGAAGGAGCTGCGGCTCTGGGGCGCGCCGGGAAACCTGAGACATTTCTCTGCTGTGGCACAGTTCCGAGAACTGACAGACCTCTCCACCTTCGACCTGTTCGGCTTCGACGCGGCCGACACCCCAACCCCGGAGCAGATGCCAAATCTTCACTGGTTCTGGATGACCAGCCTGCCGGAGGACGCTGCAAAAGCGGCAAAACAGCTCTGGAAAGGCAAGCCAGGCATGGATCTGCGAATCACCAAGCCCCGGAAACCGGAGTGGCTGGCGCAAAATCTGGACAACCCCTTCCGGGGCTGGGACGGCGCGGAGCATATCCCCGCCAGTGCCGCGAAAAAGGCAGCCGATCAATACCGCAAGACTCGTTCTCAGATGATGAAGCTGGCCGCTGAGCCGGACGGGGACGCCCAGACCCAGGCGCTGGAGGCGGTGGCAGCCTATACCCAGACCTTCAATAAGATGCGCTTTATCGAAACCGAGGAACGGGATGAAATTTATATGGCCCTGCGGGGTATCCTGGATGCCCTGCCGGGAGATACGCTCCAGAAAGATGCCCTGATCGAACAGTTTGAGCAGCTACGAGATTTTTGAGGATATGAATTGATGAACCGAATGGTTGATGAACCCTATTTTACATATAGTACCTACAGCGCCCTGACCTCCGGCATCCAGGTGAAATGCCCAAAATGCAACCGCGCAGGTGTTGTGACAGCGGACGATGAAAATGCTTATTTCCGATGCCTGAGCTGCGGCCATCAAGAAACCCGCGACCGGACGGTCTACCGCTACGATGTACATAACCAATGTAGGAACTGTGGCAGGTGCTATCGGGTGGACATTGAAGATGAGGCAAAGCAGCACTTTTCCGTTCTCCATGTGGCCTGTCCCTATTGCGGGACGACCATGTCGGGCGAGGTACACAAGACGGCGGAGGCTTTCTCCTATGCCGCTGAGATCAAGGACGGAAAGGAGCCCTGGTTTGGTCTGGAACTGTGGTTCCTGACCTCCTTTCAAGGCAAGCCGGTCTGGTCTCTCAACCGGGAACATCTTGCCTATCTGATCGACTATCTCAGCGCCGACCTGCGGGAAAAGCCGCTGGGCATCCCACGAAAGACCCAGGCTGACCATCTACCCACCTTCATGAAAACCGCAAAGAACCGGGAGCGGATCGTGAAGCTGCTGAAGAAAATGCAGGAGGAATGAGGATGGAGCAGAAAGTTATTTACAACGGCCAGGTTCTTACTCTGACCCAGTTTTGGGCTACGGGGGAGCCTTGCCTGTGGATCACCGACCCACAGCAGATCGGGATACCAAAAATGGAGTTTGTAGGCGGATACCCAAACGAATACTGCATTTTCCTGAAAAATCTGACTGAAACGGAGTTGGCACAAATCACATCCCCGGACGGTACTCCACTGGATATGACAGAAGAACTGCGGCAGCATCTAACAGGAAAGGGCAAACCCTATGGCGCTACAGGATAAGAAAATCATGCCTCCCCCTTGGCTGGCTCACCGGGAGATCGAGCGATACTCCATCGGCTGGCGCATGGGCTCTGGGGAGGATTACATAGACCGATTTGGCGATTGGCTGGACGCCCTCTCATCGGAGGAGCGGACGGAATACCGCAACCTCTTTCCCGAACCGGTGACCTGGAAGGGCTGGTGGGATGACGAGGACAAGATTGAGGTGCTGGAACATGGTGACTTCTGGGTGGATGCATGGCAGCCGGAGGGCCAGCCCAAGTACACCCACCAGTGGCTCCAGCAGGAATTTTCCATGGGGAGAAAGCGAGAACTGTACCTATTCTGGGGCCATCAGCCTGCCGAGGGCGGCCAGCTAACGAAAAGCTGCCTCAGCCAGTGGTGGATGGAGGACTTCTGGTCCATCGCTGACACCTATCTCTGCATGGAGCAGTATATGATGGCCGCAAAAGCTGAGCTGTTCCGTGACGGGGAGATCCGGGACCAGATTTTGAAATGCAGCGACCCCAGGCAGATCAAGGCCCTGGGCCGCAAGGTGCGGGGCTTTGACCAGAAGGTATGGGACAGGTTCAAATACGCCATTGTGCTGGGTGGCAACTGGTGCAAATTCAGCCAGAACCGTGACCTGCGGGAGTTTCTCCTCTCTACCGGGGACAGCGTGCTGGTGGAGGCCAGTCCCTATGACAGCATCTGGGGCATCCGGCTCTCGTCCAGCTCCCCGGGGGCCCAGGACCCGATGAAGTGGCGGGGGCAGAACCTGCTGGGCTTTGCGCTAATGGAGGTGCGGGACGAGCTGCGCCGGGTGACGCAGAATGAAATGCTTTGCGATTGGAGTACGGTATGGCAGAAATGAAACTCTATGAACTGGTCAACCACTATCACATCGGCACCGAACTGACCTGCGCCGAGGCGATGTTCATGGCCTGCAATGAATATTACCATCTGAATTTGTCCGAGGAGACACGGAAGATGTTCTCCGTCATGGGCCTTGGGATGCAGACCGAGCAGTCCTGCTGCGGCGCTTTCACTGTGGCGGTGGGGATCATCGGTCTGATGACCGCCAAAGAGGGCCAGACCGATGTGAACAACATGGAGGGCTATCGGATGATTGCTGAATTAACAGACTTTATGCTTGGGTTCTATGGAACACTCCATTGTGTCGAGCTGCAAAGGCTGGAGATCGTAGGATACGAAAACCCCTGCCATGCTATTGTGGAGGCGCTGGCCAAAAAACTGGAGGAGCTGCTGGCGGGCCGCAGCATCTTACGCCCGGCAGATGCAGGACAGATTGGCTCCTGACCTTTGGCAAAAGAAACAGGAGGTCATGAACATGAGTATTGAACTTTCCCGCGACGAATTGCTGGTGCTGTACGACCTGCTCCACCGGCTGGAGGATGTAGAGGAGATATTTGAAGATCCGTCGGAACAAGAGGTCCTCTGGCACATTCAAACACAGCTTGAAAAGGAATTGGTTGAGCCGTTCCATGCGGACTACCAGGCCATCATCGAGGAAGCCCGCCGTGCTGTGACGGAGCAGTATTGAGATGGAGTACATCAAACTCTTTTGGGAGGGCGCACCGGAGGGAGAACCACCGGTCATCCTCTATGAGGTGGACACAGAGCATGAGCGGCTGGCCTTCCGTTCCATTGACATTTTCGCCGGCGGCCGCACCCACAACATCCCCGACCTTTACGACGGAGCCATTGAAATCACACCCATTCCCACCGTGGAGGAATTCAACGCCCATGTCTGGGGCGAGGAGTTCCATGCCTGTTTGATAGAGAAAACGGAATTTGAGGCCGTCTGGGAGAGCCACACCCACAATGGAGCGTTAAAGCAATCAGGAGGAATCTGATGAAACAGACAGATATTTATACTGAGGCCTTGGTCTGTCTGCGGCTAATCCTACAGACAGACCACCCGGAATTCAAAAACTGGCTCGACTGGCTGGGGCTGGATATTGAGGATTGGACCCAGCGGCGGGAGGTCGCCCACCATCTTTTGGCATACGGCGGAATGGGTTCTTTCAACGATCTGCCCAATATGCGGGGAAACCATGATTATATCTTCGATTTTCTCAAATCGGTGTGCTACACCTTTGGCCACCGCAATGGCAAGCGGCAAGGAATTTCACCAGAGGCATTGATGGAGGAGTGTGTCCACGATGCAGAGCAGGCATCCTATCATCCCCATAAGGGACTAAACCGAGCTATCGCCCAACATCTGATGCAAGGCAATTTACAGGATAATCTGGATCGACTGTAGGAGGACTTGCTATGAACGAAAAACGATTTCGCCCCCAATTCAATCAAATGGATACCACCGAGAAACAGGTGCTGATGGAGAACCTGGCTGCTCGTTATGCTATGACCTTCCTCGGTCTACATACCTTTGACCGCTGGGGCCAAAGCTGCACCACCGGCATATTCGAAAAAGATGGCCGGGAGTTCGTCTTTGTCCCCGGCGATACCGTCACCTTGGGCTGGGAACGGTTCGCTGTGGGACTGAATCAGGACAGTCGAGAGGAACTGGACTATCTGTTCCAGGAATGGGAGATGGAGTGTGATTCGGAGGAGATGATCCGTGAAAGCATGGCTCCCGTTCGGCAGGCAGCCATTGGCCCTATGCTGGTGGGCCGGGAGCTGGAGGAGCTGTGTTGGGAGCCGGTCAAGATGGACGATCCCAGACTGACCGCCCGCCCCGACTGGCTGAAGAAGTTCCGGGATTTTGCCTGGAGCGACCTTGACAGCCTTACCTTGCACCAGTCAGCCCGTATTGAGCGGACGGAAAAGGGCTTTCAGATCTGGATCTATAACCGCACAGACTACGGTGCGCTTCTTGACCAACTGGAGAAGCAGGGCCTTTCGCTGCCTACGGCGGACGAGTGGGCCTATCTGTGCGGCGGCGGGTGCCGCACCCTGTTCCCCTGGGGGGATGGAATGGACTACTCCATGCATCTGCACCATTTTGAACGTCCGGAGGATGAGGACAAGCCCTTCGATATGGAGGAACCCAACTTCTTCGGCCTGTCCGTCGCCTATGACCCCTATATGCGGGAGGTGGTGAAAGCCAAAGGGTTTACCACCTGCGGCGGCGATGGCGGGCGCAGCATCTGCGGCGGACTGGGAATCTTTCTCGGCTTCCTGCCCTGTTCGCCGCACTGTAAGCCGGAAGTGCAGGAGGAGAAGGAACTGAACGGCGACTATGACTTCTACCGGCCCATCATCCGGATAGAGTCAGCTTGAGAGATCATTTGGAGGACACTGCACGAGAGAGACAACACCTGATCTTACAAAGATCAGCAAATATGAGTTTAATCCTTCGGCACAAGCCGGAGGTCATCAGAACCTAATTGGACGCCCATGGCTGGGCGGATGTCAATGCGCTGCCGGCGGGCATCGGTAAGAAGTACCCCATCAATCGGGACATTCTGGAGGAGATTGTGAGGAGCGACAGCAAACAGCGGTATGCCTTCAATGAAGACCGGACGCTGATCCGAGCCAACCAGGGGCACTCCATCCAAGTGGATGTAGGACTCCCCGTAACCGAGCCGCCGGAGACGCTGTACCACGGAACGGCCCAGCGGTTTTCCGCTGGCGGAGTCCTCCTATCGGGCGCTATCCCTATCTGGGCGACCGGGAGAAGGCGCTCCAGACCGCGAAGCGGTTGGCGACGGAGCGGCTGTGGCCGGGCCGACACAGGTTCCACCCCATGTCCTTCTTTGAGAACCCGAACCTGCGGGAGCTTTTGCTGGAACCGGAATCCCTCCGGCGCATCCGGGAGGCTGCCCTCATTGACAACGGGAGTTTAATACGGAAATAAATTGCTTGGGAATGGAGGATCTGCCATGAGCAAGGAGCTGAAACTGTATAAAGCATTTATTGACGGCCTTGTGGAGCGTAAAGACAGCATGACGGCCCGGTGGGTCAAGGGCGATGGTTTCCCCCAAACGGATGACAACAAGGCAAAAAACGATCTTTTCGCCGCACTGACACCAGCGCAGAGAGAAGTGCTGGCTGAAATACTTCAGGACGAACACATTGCGGGTATCCATGATGCCCTTGCATATATCAATGAGATGATGGATCTGGAGGGACTGGAGCTTCATCAGGATGGTGAATCCTATCCCAACGACTATTTTGAGAGCCTGCACTATGACTTCATCAGCCGTTGTGACGGCGATGAGTGGCCGGAATAAAAGGAGGCATGACGGATGTATATCGACAAATACTGGGGCAACTTTATTGGAGGTTCCGATGACAGTCTGAACCTTGTGGCGTTTTTGGAGGACCAGAAGAAAGAGGAGATCCCTCTCAGCGAAATCTTTGCCAAGGTCGGGCTGGACAAGCAGAACTGGGACTTCCACCAAACGGTGGAGTATCTTGAGTTCACCCACTCCAATGGCGTGGAGATCGACTTTCACTTCGCCATTGATGTCGTCACTGATCTGGCCGCTATCCTGCTGGAGTGTAGTGTCAGCGGCGGGGTAAACCTCCATGATCTGGACGAGTATAACACCCCCTCCCGCCGCATCCGTGTCACAGCCACGGCAGAGGAGCACGACGCTATGGACAAGGCTCTGGCAGATTTCGCCCAAGATCCCCTGTCCTATGACCTCCACGATCTGATGAGCGATGAGGAGATCGAGGAGATGGCCCATCAGGTGGCGGCGCTGCGAAAGGAGCTGTACGAGTCCGCTGGCCGCAACCGCAGCTACCATGTGAAGGCGGAGGACATGAAGAATCTGCTCCCCGACTGGGCTGGGGCCGATGGCTGCATCGCCACCAACCGCATCACGGTGGAGGGCTGCAAGGTTGGCTACTGCTACCGGGAGGAGCCGGATGGCGACTGGGACAGCGGCTGGCGCTTCACCGCCGGTGACGAGAGCGATGATTACATGGACGACCCCAACAACGCCGGGCTTTACAAGCTGAACACGATCTGCAACGACGATTCCGACATTATCCCGCTTTTGAATACGCCCGCCCCCTGCGCCTTTGAGCGGGATGAGCATGGCGTGTTCCAGCCGATTAAAGATTGGAAACCAGAAAATGAGGAGGAACCGGATATGGACATTTTACAGCAGTGCCAGAGGTGGCATGAAAACGACGAATACCAGAAGATCATTGACGCGCTGGAGGCTATCCCCGCCGAGGAACGCACTCCTGAGATGGACAGTGAGCTGGCCCGGGCTTATAACAATCTGGCAGACCCAAATAAGCCAGGCGGCAAGGATATGCTCAAAAAGGCGATTGCTTTGCTGAAGCCCCATGAGGAATACTTCGAAGGCGACCACTACTGGAACTTCCGCATGGGCTATTCCTATTACTATCTGGACCAGGAGGGGCGCGCCCTTCGGTACTTTGAAAAGGCGCTGGAGGCCCGCCCGGATGACGCGGATACCAAAGAATTGATTGATTCGTGCAAGAAAGGCATTGCCCTGCCGCAGTTCTCGGAGTGCTTCCGGGAGCGGACAGAGGACTGGTGGGAAACCTTTGCCGAAATGGAAGGGGCACTGCGCCAGATGATGGACGAGGACAAGGATCACACCCGTGGCGCGGAGATTGTGGCCCAAATGGAAGATACTTTGAACCTGGTCTTTGACGAGATCTCCTTCGAAATGGGCTTCAACGGAGAGAAGTACGAGCTGATCCTCACCCCGGAGGGGGACAGGGTCAAGCTGTTTGAACTGGTCTACTTTCAGAAGCACGCCCCCAAGGAGGTGCTGGAACACTGGAACATCCTGGTGGGCCGCCAGCCCATCCGGGATATCGGCCTGCGCACTGACGACGGCTGGGATATCTCCGGGGATGACGTGCAGATCTGGTTGGAGGAGCAGGGTGAAAACAGTTTTACTATCTCCGCCTACTGTGAAAAGCTGCTGCCCATGCTACGGAAAGAGGAAGGCCGGGCCTGGTGGATGCTAACCACCCTCACCGACCAGGTGCTGGGTGAGATCTCCCACATGTGGTATATCGACGGCTTCGATGTGCTGGAGGGGCCCAGGGCGGAGCCTTCCCTTCTCCTCTCCCAGCTGCCGGACAAGCTGAAAGAGCGGGGGGTGGACCTCTCCACCGCCCCGGAAGCGTACTTAGACAGCTGCCTCGCCTACAAAATGGAGCCCAATAAAGACCCGGACGCCGATTGGCGGCTGGATGTGATCGCCGGTTCCACCAACTGCGTGCCTCTGATCAACGGCTATCTGAACGAAGACAACGACTTCATGGACGCTCTCCATGCCGACGGCGCGGTGGCGGGCTTCTTCTGCTATCCCCTGGATACCCTGCGGGAGGAAGAAGGAAGCCAGAAGCTCTTCGACTTCCGGGACAAGCTGGAGGAGGTGTTCACCTCCGGGGAAGGCCCGGAAGTGCTCACCCTCACAGGCGGGGCCACCGGTCTCTTCTGCGGCTATGTGGACTTTATCGCCTGGGACATTCGCACCGCACTCAGGATGGCCAAGGCGTTCTTTGAGGACAGCGGCATTCCCTGGGCCAGCTTCCACACATTCCGCCGTGAAGCGGGCACGGTGAACCTGAAAGCGCCACCTGAGGAGGAGCCGGCTGACGGGGGGCAGGCCGCCGAGTTGGCCGAGCCGCTGACGGGCATGGACTATATCCCTTACACCCCGGAAAACGCGGAGGAGTTTTTCGCACAGATCGAGCAGTGGAACGACGCGGACGAGTACACCCGCTGTATCCAGGCGCTGAACGCCATCCCGGAGGACTGGCGGAACTACCGCACGACCTACGCTCTGGCCCGAGCGCTGGAAAACTACGCCATCATTGGGGACCATGACGAGGGCACGCCCCGTTACAAGGGAGACAAGGCCCTGCTCCGCGCCATCGATGTCTTGGAGTCCGTTTGGGAGGAGGGCCAGGACAAGGCGGAGTGGAACATGCGGATGGCCTATGCCTATCAATATCTCTTTGAGCAGGAGGAGAAAGCCATTCCCTACGCCCAGCGGTGGGCGGAGCTGGACCCTGAGGATGAGAACGCCCCGGCGGTGATCCGGGAGTGCCAGGAGGAGATCGCAAAGCGGGGCGAGGCGGAAACAGACGGCGAGACAGACCACACGGGCGTCTTCACCGGCTTTGTCCTGCTGTCCAGGGGAGAATGGGACAAGGCGCAGTTCATCCGGGACATGAAGGAAAAATGGGACATCCCCGTGGAGGAATACGACGCAAGCGAGGACAAGAGCGACGACGCTCTGGTATTCGAGGTGGGCGGCATGGTCGCTGCCGTCAGTCTGGCGGCCTGTCCCATTCCCGGCGGCGAAGCCGAGGCCAACGCGGAAAACAACTATATGTGGGAGGATGCCGTAAAAGCTGCCAGGGAGCACCGCGCCCACATCATGGTGGCGGTGCTTGGCAAAGAGGAAGATGTTCTGGAGAAGGGCAAACTCTATACCAAATTGGTGGCTGCCTGCTGCCGCCAGAAATACGCCACCGGCATCTACACCAGCGGCGTAGTGTTTGAACCGCGCTTCTACGAGGGCTTTGCAGACATGATGCGGGAGGACGAGCTGCCCATCTTCAACTGGATTTGGTTTGGTCTTTGGCGGGATGAGAACGGCATGAACGGCTATACCTACGGCATGGATGTGTTCGGCAAGGACGAGATGGAGGTGCTGGGCACCGATGCCGAGCCAGGCGACCTGCGGGACTTTTTAGCCAGCCTTGCCTCCTATGTGCTGGAGAATGATATGGAACTCCACGCTGGGGAAACCATCGGTTTTGCGGAGGATGATAAGCACGCCATCACCCGCAGCCCCGGCGTCGGCCTGCCGGAAGATCAGATGACCCTAAAGATCTCCTGGGAGTCATTGGCTGGCGGTCCGGATGATGACCGTGAGGACGGCCCGGACGGTGAAGCCCCCCAGGATGAGGAATCCAGTGTTCCCGAGGTCTATACGGAGGAGGAACTGGCGGCCGTCGAGGGGCACATCCAGCAGTATTTCGGCAAGTTTGGGCATGTGTTCCATGAGCTGTCTTCCCCGGACATCCATGTGGACATCTGCGTGGTGCCGCCCTCCCAGGAGCGGGACTACTACACCCTGGTCACCATGGGCATGGGCGCCCACCGGATGAATGTGCCGGGGGCGCTGGCGGAATACAAGCTGGAGCGGGCGGAGCTGGCCATCGCGCTGCCGAGGAACTGGAAGCTGAAGCATGAGGATCTGAAGAATGAGCGGTGGTACTGGCCCATCCGCCTGTTGAAAACCCTGGCCCGACTGCCCATTGCCAGCGATACTTGGCTGGGTTTCGGCCATACCATGGACAATGAGGAGGACTTTGCAGAGAACACGAAGCTGTGCGCCGCCATTCTCACGCCCCCCCAGGGGACGGAGGACGGCAGCGAGGTCTGCACCCTGCCGAGCGGCGAGGAGGTCAACTTCTACCAGGTGCTCCCCCTCTACCGGGACGAGCTGGAGTACAAACTGGCCCACGACGCGGACGCCCTGCTGGATAAAATGAACGGCATCAGCTTTGTGGCGGAGCCTGACCGTCAGAATGCCGCTACCAGCGGTACCCTTTCGGACGGGAACCCCATAGGCAATATGGACGATGCTGCCTGGCATCTGGAGACCATCCGGGAGAAGCATCTGCCGGTGGACGAGATCAACGCCTATAATCACATGGCCATCTACCTGCGCTGGTGCATGGAGCATGACCTGATGAGTGTAGAATTTATCGAGCGGTACAGCGAGCAGTATCAGGCGTTTCTGGCAGATATCAAGCAAGCGGACTTGCGTTCTTTCATCCGCGATGTACTGAAGGGACAGCTCTTTGGCGCTCTATTCAACGAGAAGGGCGCGGCCTTTGCCGGGTACTACTACGGAGAGAGCGACAGCCCTTACTATCCCAGCGATATCGACAGCTACGCCGTCAGCGTCATCGGGCCGGAGCGCAATTACTCCGAGGAGATCCAGGACGAGGCGTACCTGTTCATCCCCTTTGACGAGGACTACTACCAGGCTATGGCAGAGGTGATCGAAGAACGCTTTGCCAACTGGCAGGGTCAGGACTTTGACGAGGATACGCTGGAGCCCTCCGAGGTGGCTCAGGCCATCATGGAGTATCTGGACTGTGAATGCACCTATTTCCCTTCCATGGCAGATGACGACCCCATCATGTCGGCATACAGCTACGCCAGGCGGGACGCCGCCCATGAGGGCTTCGTGCCGGTGCTGATCAGAGCGGACGACGAGACGCTGCTGGAGTGCCTGGTGATGAACGCCGACCCGGAGCACGACGCGGACTGCTATGAATTTGACCTCAAAACCGTGACGGAGTACCGGAAGAAGATGCTCTCCGCCCCCATCAAGGACGGCAAGGCAGTCCTGGAGGCATTGACCGGCCAGCGCAAGGAAGAAGCCGAGGACGATGACATGGACTGGGAGGAGGAAGTTCTTGGAGAGATGGAGGGCGGCTATGACAATGACCGATTCTCCTGCTATTGGGATTCGGATAGCCACATGACCTATCCCCTCATTTTGGCCAAGATCCCGGTAAAGAACCCCTGGGAGATCTTCGCCTACCTGCCCTTCGGCAACTGGAATGAGTGCCCCGACACCCCGGACCTGATGGCAGTGGCGAGATACTGGTTCGAGCAGTATGGCGCCATCCCTGCCGCCATGAGCCACGACGAGTTGGAGTTTGACCTCCCGGCCCCTGTTTCCCAGGAGAAGGCCATGGAGGTAGCCACAGAGCAGTACGGCTTCTGCCCGGACATTGTGGATCAGGAGCAGGATGAACCCACAGTGGGCAATCTGGCGGATGTTCTGCGGCAGTCCACTGTCTGGTATCTCTGGTGGGATTGATGGAAGGCGCCCCGGCAAGCGATGAAAACTCAAACACTGACCATTCAATGGAATGATAAACATCTGCCCATCCTCCCTGCGGAACCGGGTGCCCGTCTCACCTTCCTCACCCATGCTGGTGGAAGTGAGCTGGAACTGACGGGCAACCGGGCCGGTCTGCTCCTGCTGGCGAAAGCCGCTCTTGGTATGGCGGAAACCGCTTGTGCGGATGGCTTCCATATCCATCTGGACGACCTATACAGCATTAACGCTGATGGAAAGAGCATCCTGATCCGAAAGGAGGAACGATCAAAGCTATGATGGAAAAAGTCTTTCTCAACCCTGCCACCAACAAACAGTGGCAGATCGAAATTGACGGCTATACCATCCGAACCTGCTTGAATGGCGGGAAGGTCAAGGAGATCCTGTGTGACTCCGCCTTCCAAGTCAAGAGCAAGGCGGCCAGCGCCATGATGGGCCAAATGCGGAGAGGATTTATCTATCAGAATCCAGACGCCGCCGTTGGAGAAGCGCAGTGCCACCGGTTTGTCGGGAAGGACAGCAACGGGTTTCTCCCCCTGGCCACCGCCCTCACACGGGATGACTTCTTCCTGACGAGGGTGGCCGGCGATTTTGAGGACGAGATCCTCTATCACTTCGATGGCAACGGAGAGGTCCTAGAAACTGTTTCCCTAGGGGCTAAGAGAATGACCTATGAGCAGATCCTCTGCTCCAATGATACCCTGCTGATGAACAACAGCTATCTTCTCCAGCAGTTCTCCCTCCGAACCCATGAGATCACGCCCTTTGCCAACAAGAAAAACAGCATGAGAACCATGCTGGATGCCAGCGGCGACCTGGCCCTGTGGTACACAGGAGAGGAGATTGTTGTCTTTGACTTTGGGTGCAATACAGAGGTGTGGCGGGAAACGGTGAAATGCAGGAAGTCGAAAGCTCCGAATTTTACTTATTACTGCTTCGGGATGCTCTCTCCCCAGCAGAGCAAAGCGGCCTACTGCGTCAACGAAGGCGAGTATGTGCTGGTTGATCTGAAGTCCGCCCAAAAAGTAGCGGTCCCCAATGAGGGCTGGCATCCCTTTTTCTCCCCGGATGACCAGTGCTTCTCTGTGGGCGGCAAGTTTTATCTAACCCAGACCGGAGAGGAAATGGACAATCCTTTCCCGTTTGCCGTCCGGCAGGGACTAAGTTTTTCGGATACCTGCACGGTTCGGACAAGGGGCAGTCTGATGGCCGTTCAGCAGGAACGGGGCAGTTCCCCTATAGAGCTGTGGGATACCAGCAGCGGCCAACTGCTGGTATCCATCGATGATCTCTTTGTGGTGCGGCAGACGAATTTCGCCTTTACCAAGAGCGGACTTGTCCTGCACACCGATTATGGGGCCATGAGTATCTACCACTGCCCTTCCTGAAACGGACGACCGGACTATGGATAAAGAGACATCGACAGCAAAACTCCTGGACTTAGCCGAAGGACGGCCCCCCCGAAAGCTGGCAGGGCTGGTGGGACAAGCATGTGCCGGAACTGGAGCCCCTGCTCAACCGGGGAGAATTTCTGAATCTGACACCCTGCCAGCATGATTTCCATTGGGTTCCGGTGCTTACCAGTCAAAAGGGAGCTACCGCCATTCTGGAAAAAGGTGGCGTGGTATTTGAGGCCAGCAATCTCTATCCCAAGCGGTATCTGGCAGAGCTGGATGCTTTTTGCGAGGAGCAAAAGCGGGTGCAGCGGGAAACGCAAACGGAATTCAAGGCGAAACACCCAGAGTTGTTTCGCTGCTACCTCAAGTTCTCCAAGGCATTGGCAAAGGCTCTTGGCCCCTCTGATGAGATCAAGCCCGCTGCCACTGAGGAGCAGATTGGAAGTTGAGAAAAAGTGCTGGGCTTTACACTTCCGTCCCAGGTTCGGAAGTTTTTCCTGCCGACCGCAGACATCTATGTATCCACAGACGTGATCATTGATCTTTTCGGAATATTTGATCTGACCCTCCATGTAGAGCGGTATTGCGTATCGGGCGAGTTCTGGAAAGACGCAGGTGGCGACCAGCTTCTGCTCTATCCTGATGACGAAACCATATGGTACTATGCCCATGGAGATGATGACTATATCCTGGTTGTGGGGATCTATTGTGATTGAGAGGTGGTAACATGGCAAGCGTATCCACTTGGAGCGGAATCCGGAACAAACTGGAGCAGGACTACCTCTGCCCGGCTCTCCGCGGGCACATCCAATAATCGCATCCTTTTCTCCCATGCGGCTATGTGGACCACGCCTGGGCCGCGAGCCGCACGGTGGAGGAATTGGATGCAGTTGCGGGAAGCCATATCCAGGAAAAAAACAGTATGACACATGGGATGATGAGGATAAGGCCGGCTATCAACTCTACCTTTAGGAGCAGGACATGGAAAAGCGATCCTACCAGGACTGGTATCTGAGCCAATCCCTGGAAACTGCCCCAAGAAATCGTCCAGCAGGAACTGGAGTTTCGATTCAAGTTATTCCCTAACAAAAAGGAGGAAACGAAATGAGCAATGAAGTATTCCAGCAAAATTTGAATGATGAAAAAGGCTCCCGTCCCGGCGGGCCCTATCTCATTCAGATGCTGTTCAAAGAGCCGGTGTCTATGCCTGGAAAAGCAGAAATGACCGCTGTGATGGAAAAACACATCGGGACGGCGGAGTGTTTCTGTCACGATAAAAAGACAGCAGGCTTTGCCGCCCTGGAGCATATGGCGGAATTCAAGGATGTCAAGGCTCCGGTACAGCTCATGGTGATGGGATGCAGCAAATTTAAGGGTAAAGGCTTCGACGCGTTCCTCATGAGTCAGATGTGGGACTGTCAGGAGGACCGGGAACGGATCTTCCGGGAGTGCCGGTATCAGGTCGTGGCCACGGATATGCTGGCAGCGGCGCTTTTAGTTCTGGAGCGGGCCAACCTGGATGCTGACTTTGTGGAGGCCCTGGCGGAGCTGTACCCCACCTGTGAGGCGTTCTACTTTCAGAACTGCGGCAAGCTGCTTCTGGCTGAGGATGTGTGTTCTCAACAGATCGAGGGGGCGGACCGCTTCATCCGCTTCGGGGTCAATGTCCGTTTCTTTAACATTCAGGGAACCGAGGATATGCTCATCGACACGGTGGGTATGAGTACCCTGTTCCTGCCGGACCTACAGTACCATTTCCACGGAATGGATCCCAACTGGGTGGTGAACCACGCCTACAATGCGGCGTCGTATATTCTGGCAAATGACAACCCCATCAAGGATGGGGAAACGATAGATGGCATAGCGGACGGCCAGATGAGCCGGGAGCTTCAATGGAAATGCCGATATGAGGATGCTCTGATCCAGCCGCCCAGGGGAGTGGTAGACATCCATATGGGCGAGTATGCTTCCGGAAAACGCTGAACTGATAAAACGACTTCCTGCGCAGTCAGAGGAAATGTTTGTCGTCCCCTTAGGTGGATTTTTCGTTCAGTCGGTGTATTCTTTGTCTATTACATAATAAAATCTGATATGCCTGATATGAAAAACTTGCTTCTCAGACATTCTGAGGGTACAATACCCAAAACCCGAACATGAAAAGAGCCCTTCCGAACAGGCGGCAGCCGTTTTGCTGCACCTGGTCAAGAAGGGCTCTCTGACCAAATGTAAGACCACAGGCAGATTGGAAGTAAACGGAAACAGCAAAAACAAGGTTGTCAAAAAGTGATTATTTCACAAAAACATCACAACACCCCAAATTAAAATGAACCGCTCAGCTTTGACCGTAAAACAGGTCATCTGATTTGATCGAGCCGTCCCGACTGGATCGCATCTAAATTGGCCTTGAGCCGTTCCTCCGGCCAATCCCACCACCGTAGTTCCAGCAAAGCCGCGATGAGATCCTCAGAAAACCGCTTTCGGATTGGCTTCGCAGGGATACCACCTACGATGGTATAGGGTGGTACATCTTTTGTCACAACGGCCCTGGCGCCGATGACAGCCCCGTCTCCAACGGTCACACCCGCCAGGATGACCGCCTCGTAGCCAATCCACACATCGTTTCCAATCACAATATCCCCCTTGTTGTCCCAGGCTTTGGCCACCTGTTGCCGCTCCAATCCCCACTTCTCAAAAAAGATTGGGAAGGGATATGTGGCGAGAGATTGCAGCTTGTGGTTGGCGCTGTTGAACAGGAACCTGGCCCCGCAGGCGATGGAGCAGAACCTGCCGATCACCAGCCGGTCCTGGTTGACGGGATAGTGATACAGCACATTGTTTTTTTCAAAGTCAACAGGGTTATAAACAAAGTCGTTGTATATGGTATAGTCCCCGACAATAATACTGGGAGCTTTCACGGCATGCTTGAGATAAACTGTCTGACGGTCTCCCGTCCGGGGATAGATGTTTGATTCATTCATATTCTTTTTCTCCTTTTACTCGTTTCGGCTGCCCTGTGCTGGCGGTTTATGCACCGGCGTTCTCCCTTCCCAAACCCTGCTTTTAAAGTAGACCAGCCCCACAAGAGCAGGCAGGATGGGCGAAAGGGCCTGGCCCAGATAGATCCCGGAAAAGCCCAGAGAGAGGGGAAATGCCAGCAGCCATCCCACTGGCAGGCGCACAACGACGGCGTCCAACAGGGCATTGACCATGGCCACGTGGGCTGCTCCCACGCCGATGGCAAAGGAATCTAGTGTGTACATCGCGGCGTAGATCAGGCTGTTTATACTACAGCAGGTACGCAGGTACTGCACCCCGCAGCGGATCACCTCCGGGCTGGTGCCGTCAAACATGCAGATGAGAGGTTCGGCCAGAAGCTGGACCACCACCGCTACCGCCGCAGTGACCGAAAGGTTCAGCAACAGGCCGGACCGCACCACCTTGCGGGCCCGCTCAATTTGGCCAGCCCCCAAACACTGGCCCACCATGGCGGTTATTGCCTGTCCGATGGCCCAGCAGTGCATCCCGGCAAAGGTGTTGATCTTCAGTCCCACACCGGACGCAGCGGCCACCGGAGTTCCAAACTGGTTGAGCATCCCTGTCACCAGCAGATAGGCCGTGTTCACCACAACCATCTGTATGGCGGTGGGCAGGCCAACCTTCAAGATGGCCAGCAGCTTTTCCCGATGAAACTCGATTTTTCTAAGAGAAAAGCCCGGCTGATACCGCCGTAGATATACCAGGGAACCCATAAAGGAAACACCCTGAGCCGTGATAGTGGCCCAGGCTGCGCCTGCCGTGCCCATGGAAAGCGGCCCAACCAGAAGCACATCCAGCACCACATTGAGGACCGTGGCGACACCTACGAAAAAGAGAGGCGTTTGGGAATCGCCCAACCCCTTCAGGATAGAACAGACCGCATTATAGCCAAAAACGAACACCGTTCCACAGCAAATGATCTTCATGTAGCCGCAGGCATCCTGATAAGCATTCGCCGGTACATTTAACGCCTGAAAGAGGGCCTCATAAATGGCGAGGCCGAGGATGGTAACAACAGCGGAACCCACCAGCGATAGAAAGAACAGCATTCCGATCGTGTCCCGCTGACCCGTTTGGTCGTTTGCGCCCTTGCACTGGGCCACCAGAACGCTCCCTCCCATAGTCAGGCCAATGCAAAGGGAATTGATGATAAAGCACAGCATGGAGGCGTTGCTGATGGCGGCCAATCCAGTCTTTCCCACGATTTTGCCTACCACCAGCATATCCACCACATTGTAGAGGGCCTGCAGCAGGTTTGCCAGAAACAGCGGAAAGGCGAACCGAATCAGTTTTTTCGGCACGCTCCCGGTCAATAAATCTTGTCCTTGGGGCATATAATATCTTCCTTTCAAAAAACAGAGGACAGCACAATACTGTGCGCCCTCTGCTCCATCCCCCTAAAATGGGTATCACAAAAGGCCGCGGACAAAACATCGTCCGCGGCCTGAAATGGTCTATCTTTTCCAGTCAGCCTGCAAAAAGGGGTACAACAAACCCAAGGCAGTGAATTCCTGCCCTGTCCTCCCGGTTTTACAGGTTGAAATTCCAGTAAGGCTCCGCACAATGTTTTGTGGTATAAACTTGTGTGGAGCCAAAATCAATGCAGAATTTTCCGAACAACATCGTGCCCACCTCACTTTACTGCAATAAATACTATACCAGGTGTGCTTCCGCCTGTCAATGTCCTTCTGATGGACGGTCATTGACAGGTCAGAGCACAGTTCCCTCAACCAGAGTGTGGAGGATCACATCGGCTACGCGGAAAACACTGTGGAGATTGAGGGCGGCAGCCACACCCAGTTCGGCAACTATGGGCCCACGTGAGCGGTCTTCCGGCCACCATTTCTGCGGAGGAGCCGCAGAGACAGATGGTACCGTCCATCGGAGCCTCTCTTGCACATCGGATATCAAGGCAACCCCTATTAGCCAGAAAGCGGAGTGGCCGGCAGGCACTCCGCTTTTCATAGTTCTCTTTGCAGATACACCATATCTACCAGCTTGACTCCGCACTCATAGATGGGGTGGTCGTAGTGGTCAGTGAAAAAGTTCTTGACCAGATGATGCCTGCAAAAGCCGCAGCTCTCGTAAAACGGGATGGTGGAGGGGCTGTCCCCAGTACCCACCTGTAGCAGCGTATACTGTCCCGCGTAGGCTCGAATGAGGAAGTCCACCAGGGCTTTCCCATAGCCTTTGCCCTGAAAGTCCGGCTCCACGGCGATGTTTTTCAACTCCAGAACGCCTCCGCCCTCGTCGGTTACGACACACTCCGCCTTAACTCCGTCATCTTCCAGCACATACATGCTCCCACGCTCCAGGTAACGGTCGATCATGTCCTCCTGCTCATCCGCCAGCAATAGCAGCGCAAGATATTGCTTCTTATTGGTTTCAACCCTTCTGATTTCCACGCTTGTCACCGCTTTTCGTAGACCAGATCCACGATTCCGTTGTAATGTTCTGTTGCCACGAGCTTCAGCGGCAGTTCCCGATGAAGCCCCGGAAACAGCCGCACGCCTTTGCCCAGCACTGTAGGAATCACTGACAGCCACAATTTATCAATGCGGTTCTCTTTCAATAGCTGCCTGGCCACGGACGCACCGCCGCAGATCCAGACGTTTCCCTTCGACTCCGTTTTTAGCTGATCGGCCAGGGCGGTCAGTTCCCCATTCCAGAAGCAGACATTCTCCCGATTTTCTCCCTGCCGGTGGGTCACCACATAACAGGGGCGGCCCTCGTAGGGCCAGATGTCCGGAGAGAGCGCCGTGACGATCTGATGGTACGTAGTCCAACCCATGACGATGGCTTCTACCGTCTCATAAAACGCCGGATAACTGCCGGAGGTATCCGGTTTGCTGCCGTCTCCCTCCAGCCAACTCACGCCGCCCTGCTCGTCCGCAATATATCCGTCCACACTCATGGCAAGATATAACACGATCTTTCCCACAATCATCCCCCCGCTGCCCCTATTGTACCCAATGGGCAAAAAAAGTGCAAGGTAAAAAAACATGACAGACAGTTGTGGTGTTCCTGTGGTATAATACAGAAAAATCAGGAAAGGCGGAGCTGCCGGAGCGGGAAGAGCCGGAGAGCAGCTTGGGGATTTGACTGAAACATTGGCCGATCGTTACAGGAGGAATTGACATGGCGTCCCATCCGGATTTTGTGAACTATATGGCCGAGCAGTTGCGGGAGGCCGGAGCCATCCGCAGCCGGAAGATGTTCGGCGAATATGGCCTTTATTGCGACGATGTATTCTTCGCCGTCGTCTGTGACGACCAGCTTTTCGTCAAGGTCACCCCGCAGGGCGAAGCGGCGTTTCCCGACCTGCCCAAGGCCCCGCCCTATGAGGGGGCCAGGGATTCCTTTCTGGTGGAGGATGTGGAGAACCGGGAACAGATGACGGAGCTGGTGCGTATCACCTGTGAGGCACTGAGAAGCGGGCCTCAGAGAAAGCGGAGGAAATGACCATGGTCTTTGACAACAAGAAAGAGCACAAGGAATTCTATCTCCCGCCCAAGACGCCGGGCATCGTCAACGCGCCCGCTATGAGCTTTCTGGCAGCACGGGGCCATGGCGAGCCTGAGAAGCAGGCCATGTGGTTTTAAGGGAGGGGCGAACAGAATGAAAGGCTTTACCCGCATGGAAACCCGTTTCTCCCTGTGCGGTCTCAACTGCGATTTGTGCAGTATGCATCTGGGCGGCTATTGTCCCGGCTGCGGAGGCGGAGCAGGCAACCAGAGCTGCACTATGGCTAAGTGCTCCCTGGAGCACGGGGGCATCCAGTTTTGTTGGGAGTGCCGGGAGTATCCCTGCCCCCGCTACGATGGCATCGACGATTGGGATTCCTTTGTCCCTCACCGGAGCCGACAGCAGGACATCGCCAAGGTCCGGGAACTGGGGCTGGAGGCCTATCTGGCTCAGTTGGGGGAAAAACGGGCGATCTTGGATTCACTTTTGGCCCGTTTCAACGATGGCCGCCGCAAAACTCTTTTCAACACGGCGGTCTATCTCCTGCCCCTGGAGGATTTGCAGTCCGTGATGGCTGATCTGAACAGCCGGACGGAGCTGGCTGGGCAATCTGTCAAGGAGCGGGCCCTCGCCGCTGTGGAGCTGGTCCAGCAGGCGGCGGACCGCCGGGGCGTCAGTCTGAAGTTAAACAAGAAACCGAAAAAGGGGTGATCCTATGGCGGCTTCCAGGGTGACCGTCCACTTCCCCTGCCCGGTGGAGCGAGTGTGGCAGACCGTGACCGACCTAATGAATACCGCTTGGCGCGGCGACCTGGCCCGGGTGGAAATTTTGAATGAAACCCATTTTGTGGAACACACCAAAAGCGGCTATGCCACGAATTTTACCGTTACGGCCTGCGAGCCGCTTTGCCGCTGGGCATTCACCATGGAAAACGGCAGCATGTCCGGGACCTGGGTGGGGATCTTTGAGACGGCGGAGGGCGGCGCCCGGCTAACCTGCATCGAAACCGTTAACGCCAAACACTGGTGGATGCGCCCCCTTGTCCCCGGATACCTGAAGCGGCAGCAGAAACGGTATCTGGACGATTTGCGGCGGGAACTGCAAAAATAGGACCGTGTTACTCTGCGTTGCTTGCGGCAACGGGCCGCTTTCCCTACAATGGGGGGTGAAAGGAGTGAGCCCATATGTTGAACGAAACTATCAAAGCCCTTCGGAAATCCAAGGGTCTTTCCCAGCAGGAGCTGGCGGTCAAGGTAAACGTGGTGCGGCAGACCATCTCAAAATGGGAGCAAGGCCTGTCCGTCCCGGACTCCGATCTGCTGATCGCCCTGTCGGAGGCCCTGGAGACGCCTGTGAGCACGCTGCTGGGCGAGACAGTGGCGGAGTCGGAGGCGGACGAGGTCAAAGCCCTTTCGGAAAAGCTGGAGATCATCAATTTGCAGTTTGCCCGGAGAAAGGCCGTGCGGCGGGCGGCCCTCCACTGGCTGCTCATCGCGGTGTGCGGGGGCATCCTGGCCGTCGCCGCGGTTCTGGCCGCGGTAAACAGTCCCTATCTGGGCTGGGATTACAGCGCCCCGGAAACCGCCGTTATGGGGGTGGCCATCCACGCCTTTGAATGGGGCTTTGTCCGTCTGGCGCCCTTTGCTCTGATCGCGGCAATGGTCGGCGTTTTCCTGACGCGAAAAAAACATAAGGTATGAATTGGGAGAGTGCACCACTGAACATGGAGATAACTACCACCGGACAAATATAGGCACGGAAAGTCGGGCAGAGTCACTTACATTCTGCTATGCTGAATCCAGAAGGACGGTGTGACCAATGGATTGGGTAGCAAGTATTCATCAGGCGATCCAGTATATCGAAGAACATCTCCGGGAGGAGCTGACCATCCGGGAGATCGCGCAGCAGGCGGCCCTATCCCCTTTTTACTTTCAGAAGGGTTTTGCCATGCTGTGCGGTATGACGGTGGGCGACTACATCCGCCAGCGCCGGCTCTCCGCCGCCGGGCTGGAGGTTCTCACGACAGACCGGAAGATCATCGATATCGCGCTGGAGTTCGGCTACGATTCGCCGGACAGCTTCACCAAGGCTTTTGTCCGATTCCACGGTCTCACACCTGCCGCACTGCGAAAAAGCGGAGGCGCGGTCCGCTCCTTTGCTCCGCTTCGAATTAAAGTGACATTGGAAGGTGGTCAAAACATGGATTGCAAGATTATGAAAAAAGAGGCGTTCACGGTGCTCTGCCGGGCAAAGACGTTCAAGTATGAGGACGCCGCTGCTCAGGTTCCCCAGTTCTGGGCAGAGCATTTCGGCACAGGCGGCGGCAAGGTGGTTTGCGGCATGTACGGTATCAACCTGGACGAGAGCATGGGCGGCAACGAGTTTGAATATCTTATCGCCGACAACTACGATCCGGCCAAGGAGATCCCCGATGGCTTCACCACCCGCACCATCCCGGCCCATACCTGGGCGGTGTTCCCCTGTACTGGCCGGATGCCCCAAGCCCTCCAGGGACTGAACCAGCAGATCTTCTCCCAGTGGCTGCCCACGAACCCCGACTACAAGATCGCCGCAGGCATCAATGTGGAGCTGTATAGCGACGCCAGCAGGTTTGAGGACGGCACCCAGGACCAGGACTACTACTGCGAGGTCTGGGTCCCGGTGGAAAAGAAGTAAGGCACATTCCTCGGCAAAATTAACGGTCCTACCATATTGTTTCAAACAGAATCCACCAAACAAACTAGTATCGTATGCTGACAGCGTGCGCTGTATGTTATGTGTTGCATCAGGTGGGATGCCGAAGATATTGGAGGAAAATGTAAAAAAATCCGGCGAAGACAGTTTCGTTTATAGATAAAAATCGATTTCGTCTGTGAAGGAAACCACATCCGGCAATCGGTGCGGCTCTTTCTTTGCGGCCTTTATACGCCCTGCGTCAGCTTGTCCAACGGACAGCGTATCGCAGGGCGTTTTTCTATCGTTTGAAAGGTGCCAAGGCGCATGAGCTTGAAATACACTTGCCCCATTTGCGGCACGCCCCTGGGTTATAAGGGCCTGTGCTGGAAATGCAGGTCTGAGCAGGAGCGAAGGACTGATTGTCCTGGACACCGGAACAAATCTCAGAGAAACAGAAAAGCCTTATTCAGAACATCCAGCGGCTGGGTGATGTGGAGGCCCTGGAACTCACCGACTTCCGGCAGCAGGACGGGCTGATCCATCCTCTGCTGTCCACATAGATTCCAGCGAAGCATCAAACCTGATGTGCGGCCTGGCCATACAGGGGGATGACCGGGCCACGGAAACGTTATCGGAACTGGATTTGTGATCCCACTGGAACCCCCATGCGGACCGACACAGCAGAGGCGGAGCCAGATGGTGGGGGGTGGATATCGGATACGGCGGGGAACCTCTGCTCATCCCCATCAACATGCGGGACGGGAGCCTTCTCTGCGTGGGCAGGGGCAATGAGGTCTGAGAAATTCTGCCGAAAACCGTAGGCGGACTGCGGCAGGAACTGGTGAAGCTCAACCAACTGGCATGGCAGGCCGGCAAGGACACAATCCCCCGCTGGACAGAAACAGAGGGTTATCCGGTTGATGGTAGCCTCCACCGCTGTATTCAATACAAGAATATTGGTTTGGAATGCAATATTATCAATCGTCCTGATAATGTTCTCAATTTCATCGGAGCCCTGTTTGAACTCTTCCATAGAACCGGCCTGTTCGGCCGCTCCCCGAACCAACGCTGCGCTCCGCTGAAAACCTGATCGCCGGTTTTATCATTTGGGTTGCTTTGAATGTCAGCATCCAGATTTCCCTGGGCAAATTCCTGTGCAATCAAAATAGGTATCCATACTACCAATTTGTCAAATCCGGTTCTGTACCCCCTAGGGCTTGTTTGAAAATTGGCGATATGCCCGGCGGCGGAATTTGGGGCCGCTGGCAAGCAATTTTTTCGCAGGAATCCTGACGGATTTCAAGGAAAAATTGCGCCGTCCAGCGGTTAAAAGGCCCGTCGATTGGGCATGTTGGCATTTTTCAAACAAGCCCTAGGATACAAAAATCCAAGCATGGCCACAGTCAGCCTGCAATGAAACAAGTCCAAATATCTTATAGGAAGCCGTGGGAGTTCGCCCACGGCTTTTTAGCTGGAACAGGGGCTTGCAACTCTGCCTTTTCTTATGGTGCACTATTCCAAGATCATTTCTATCAGCAAGGAGGTGCTGCCTTGAACGGGCAGGTTTACGGCTATATCCGGGTCAGCAGCAGGGAACAGAACGAGGAGCGGCAGCTCATTTCCCTGCGGGAAGTACAGGTGCCGGAGGAGAACACATTTATAGATAAGCAGTCCGGCAAGGATTTTGAGCGGCCGCAGTACAAGAGGCTTCTGCGGAAATTAAAAAAAGACGATCTGCTCTACATTAAGAGCATTGACCGCCTGGGTCGCAATTATAGCGAGATTTTAGAGCAATGGAGAATATTGACCAAAGAAAAAAGCGTTGACATTGTGGTACTGGACATGCCTCTGCTGGATACCCGACAGGGGAAGGATCTGATGGGCACGTTTTTGAGCGATATTGTGCTGCAAGTACTCTCCTTTGTCGCTGAAAATGAACGTGCCAATATCCGTCAGCGTCAGGCGGAGGGAATTGCGGCCGCCAAGGCCAGAGGGGTACGGTTCGGCCGGCCGCCAAAGCCGCTGCCCGATAACTACCTGAGCACCTATCTGCAATGGAAAAGCGGGGCACTCACAGGGACCGCCGCCGCGAAGGAGTGCGGAATGCCGTTGGCTACCTTCCGTTACCGGGCGGAACGGTACGAAAACACGAAACGTTGAACAGCAGGCAGCTTCACAAAAAGGTGTACCTTTCTGTAAGCCCCCAATTTTCAAAATCTTTTTCAAAAAACTCTTAACATGACGAGGATTTGGACGATAAGGATAATGTATAGAGACAGCAGGCAGCTTCACAGAAAGGTACACATTTCTGTAAGCAGCCAAAAGCAAAGCATGGATTTGGAGGCGGGCGGCCACGATGGCATCCAGAGAAAAACAATATAATGTCCTCAAGCTGCGCCTGTATCCAACCTCAGAGCAAGCAGAACTTTTTGAAAAGACCTTTGGCTGCTGCCGCTATCTCTGGAACCAGATGCTGGCTGATCAGCAGCGGTTTTATTTGGAGACTGGCGTCCACTTCATCCCTACCCCGGCAAAATACAAAAAGGGAGCCCCTTTTCTAAAAGAAGTGGATAATCAGGCACTCATTCAGGAGCACAACCAGTTGTCCCGGGCGTTCCGTTTATTTTTTCAAAATCCGGAGGCTTTTGGGCATCCCAATTTTAAGCGAAAAAAAGATGACCGGGACTCCTTCACCGCCTGCAATCATGTGTTTACTTCCGGCCCGACCATTTATACCACGCGGGACGGCATCCGCATGACCAAGGCCGGAATGATTCGGGCTGTCTTTCCACGCCGCCCGCAAAACGGGTGGAAGCTCAAGCGCGTCACAGTGGAAAAGGCCCGGACGGGCCGCTATTACGCTTATGTCCTGTATGAAAGCCTGGTACAGCCGCCGGAGCCGGTCCTTCCCGCTCCGGAGCGCACCCTAGGGCTGAAATATTCCCTGCGCCACTTTTATGTGGACGACCAGGGCAACAGGGCCGATCCACCCCGCTGGCTGAAACAGTCCCAGGAAAAGCTGGTGCATCTTCAGCGGCGGCTGAACCGAATGCAGCCTGGCTCAAAAAATTATGAGGAAGCCGTACTGAAATACCGCCTGCTCCATGAGCACATCGCCAATCAGCGCAGAGACTTCCTCCACAAGGAATCCCGACGGATAGCCAACGCCTGGGATGCCGTATGTGTGAGGGGCGACGATCTGGGTGCGATGACGGACACGCTGATTCAGGCCGGGAGCGCCGTAAAGGAGGCGGGGTTCGGGATGTTCCGGGAGATGCTGTGCTACAAGCTGGCCCGCCAGGGAAAAGCATTTATTCAGGTAGACCGGTATCTCCCTACCACCCGGAGCTGTTCGGCCTGTGGGTTGACGCGGGACGCGCTCCATGCGCGGGATTACAGGCGAAGTGGTTGGGTCTGTCCAGAGTGCGGCGCGGTTCATGACCGTGAGGTCAACGCGGCAAAAAATATCAAAGCCCGTGGGCTGGAACAGTTTTTTGATTTACAGGGGCAGGACAGGAGCGCCTGACCCTTTCCAGGCGTCCTGTGCTCCGCCTTGACAATATGCCGGCCGGGACACCGGTGAACGCCCATGATTCCGGCTGGAGAGCGTGGATGGAACGCCGGTGGGGAGCCTCCGCCCTTCCATCCACATTCTCCGGACCGCCGAGTGGGAAACGAGAGGCCGCATCCGTGCGGCTGAAGCCTGTAAGCAGGCGTCCACAATATTATGACGATGTTTTTGCACGCGGCGCATGGATGCGCGCCGCTGGCCACAGGAAGGAGATCCCCCATGCTTCAGCTCTCTCTGCGCCCCGGTGAGTATCTCACCATCCATGGCGACATTGTGGTACAGCTCGCTCAGCTCTCCGGCAGCCGCGCCTTCCTTCGGGTAGAGGCCGACCGCAGCATCCCCATTGTGCGGGGAAAGGTACTGGAGCGGTCGGGGGCTCCCCGGCCGGAGTGCCTGGCATCTCTTCCCCGCAGCCGCGCCAGGAAAGGCCGGGATGCCGTCTACCACTGGAGTGCGGAGCGGGAGCGGGCCGTCCGCACAATGGAACAGCTCCTGGAGCGGATGGAGGCCGGGGACAGCCGGGAGGAAGCCCAGGCGCTGCGTGCACAGTTGGAGTACCTGCTTCCAACGGTATGGGAGGAGGAGCTGTCCGGCCAAATACAGGCCCTGCTCCGCAGCAAAACAGCCCAGGACGTATAAATAACCACCTTAGTTTGGTTTCACCCGGTCTCGCGAACCGGTTGAAATAAATCGAAGTGCAGGGACACAGCCCGCCAAAGGCCACGGCGTCTGTGTTGGTCTGCCAAACCACTAAACGCACATGAGGGATCGGTGCGTTGGACCAGCAAACCCAATATCATTTCAGAAAGAAAGGAAACGATCGAAATGAGGATCCAGCATAACATCATGGCGATGAACGCCTACCGCAACTACGCCAACAACACCTCCGCCCTGTCCAAGAACCTGGAGAAGCTGTCCTCCGGCTACAAGATCAACCGCGCCGGTGACGACGCCGCGGGCCTCGCCATCTCCGAGAAGATGCGCGCCCAGATCACCGGCCTGGACAAGGCCCAGGACAACGCCAAGGACGGCATCTCCCTGGTGCAGACCGCCGAGGGCGCCCTGACCGAGGTCCACGACATGCTCAACCGCATGTATGAGCTGGCCGAGCAGTCCGCCAACGGCACCTTTGAGGACGGCACCGACCGCAAGCAGCTCCAGAAGGAGGTCGATCAGCTCAAGAGCGAGATCAACCGTATCGCCGATTCCGCCAACTTCAATGGCATCAAGCTGCTGGACGGCTCCATGTCCGCCAATGGCACTACCACCATTAAGAGTGCTGCGACTTCTCAGGCGGCTGGCGTAGATGTGAATATTATGGCCGACTCTGTGTTTGATGCCAACGGCAGCCGTTCGGAGCTGAAATTCTCGTTTGCTGTTGTTAGCAACGCGAGCAAGGCGGGCGCTGTGGTCGATAAAGATGGCAACGTCACGATCTCTGTTGCAAAAGCATCTGCTGGCCAGGCCTCTTATTCCGCCGCGGACATCCAGGCCCTGCTGTCGAAGGTTACGGCTAAGGATAGCAAAGTCAGCGCAGACATGGTCAACGCTGCAAAGAATGCCACGGTCACCGGCGCAGGTATCCAAGATGCCACCGGCACTAAGGCAGGTAAGTGGACTACTCTGGCAAAGACCAGCAACGGTGCGGCGAAGCCCAATGCCGGCAAGCCCCTGACCCTGCAGATCGGCGATACTTCCGATAGCTTCAACCAACTGAAGGTGGGCATCAAGGACTGCCACGTGGACGCTCTGGGCCTCACCGATATGAAGATCGGCGATCAGGACAGCGCTGCCAAGGCTCTGGACAAGATCAAGAGCGCCATCAACTATGTCTCTGATGTCCGCGGTACTCTGGGCGCCACCCAGAACCGCCTGGACCACACCATCAACAACCTGTCCGTCATGCAGGAGAACATCCAGGATGCCGAGTCCACCATCCGCGACACCGACGTGGCCGACGAGATGATGGCCTACACCAAGAACAACATCCTGATCCAGTCCGCCCAGGCCATGCTGGCCCAGGCCAACCAAGTGCCCCAGGGCGTGCTGCAGCTGCTCCAGTAAGCTCTGGTGTTGGCTGGGCATCTGCACGCTCCCGAACCCTCCTGTGCTGCCCCGCCCTGGGGCACGGGGAGCCCCGCCGAAGCCCAGCGAAGCGGGTTCGGTGGGGAGAGGAGGCGCGACGGAGAGAGCAAGCTTTGCCGCCTGCGGCG